>JAJYHU010000228.1 GCA_021784615.1 Acidobacteriota bacterium
GGCGAACCGCGAGGGGGAATCTATCGCGCATTGGTCTCGGCGGCACCCCCACCAGCGGACTATACGGCGCGCATCATACCGCGCTTCGAGGGCGTTGCGGTGCCCTTGGAAGACGCACGAATCCTGTGGCAGCGATGATTACGTTTTGAATGGAGGGTTGCGAATTGACAAGCAAGTTCAAGAAACATAATTCACGGCCATCAAATTCAGGCACCTGAATCATGGAGGCAATCAAAATGAGGAAGGGTAGCTCCTTTGCAGCATTGATCTTCTTCGTAATTCTTGGCATTGGCGGAGGATTAGCATTTGCCGTGTACAGAGCCACAGCTAACATGGAAAGCGCATGGATAGGAGTCATTGCCTTTGTTATCGCCCTCTTTGTCTCTCTCGCAATTAAGGTTGCGGATCAGTGGAACAAGGGGGTGATATTGCGGTTAGGCAAGTTCCGCTCCCTCAAGGGACCGGGACTGTTTTTCATTATCCCGGTCATCGACGCGATACCTTACTGGATTGACACCCGCGTGATCACTTCTTCTTTCAAGGCAGAAAAGACTCTTACCAAGGATACAGTGCCGGTGGACGTAGACGCAGTGCTATTTTGGAAGGTTGTCGACCCGAAGAAGGCCGCCCTGGATGTAGCTGACTATCAAAGCGCCATAGGTTGGGCCTCCCAAACGGCTCTGCGTGATGTTATCGGCAAGACCATGCTTTCGGACATGCTGGAAGGCAGAGACAAAATTAGTAACGAACTCCAGCGGATCATTGATGAGCGCACCGAACCATGGGGCATTAACGTAATTTCGGTGGAGGTCAAGGACGTGCTGATTCCCCCGGCCTTGGAGGATGCGATGTCGATGCAAGCTCAAGCAGAAAGAGAACGTCAGGCGCGGGTGATTCTGGGAGATTCGGAGAGACAGGTGGCGGAGAAGTTTGCAGAAGCGGCCAAGACTTATGCCAACGATCCTATCGCATTGCATTTGAGGGCGATGAACATGCTTTATGAGGGGTTGAAGGAGAACGCGACGCTCGTTATTGTCCCAAGCACTGCCGTGGAAACGATGCAACTTGGCGGTCTCGCGGGGATGACAGCGCTCACCATGGGATTGGGCCAGGAACGCGCAAACAAAGAGAAGGAAAACGAGATCAGAAAACAAGAATGACTTCAATGAACGATGGGGATTGTCGAGACTCGATGTCACGATACCGCGTTCGGCAAATAAGGTTGTGCGTCGTACATAACTATACAATGCGGCGAAGTTTCTTCCTGAGGATGACCGTCATCCTCATCGTTTCACCAGGACCTCACCGGCTTGTGAGATCGTGAAGGACATCAGCCATTGTAAAGAAGCGTTAGACGCACAACACTAACGGGCGGCCAACGGTTACGACGATTGCGCGCAGGCGCCCGCTACAGGCCCGGCGACAGACTATACGGCGCGAGTGATACCGCACTGCGACGGCATTGCGGTACCTCTGGAAGTCGATCCCATTCTCTGGCAGCGGTGAATCAACCTCCAACGGGAGAAGAACGACAGAAGACAAGCTATGAAAGTGGCAAAACTGCAAAGGGAGCAACGTCCCACCGGCCAGAAGCTTACTGTTTCAGGCCAGGCCGCGGAAAACGCGCTCGCGGCCACAGAGCTGCTTTCGTCCGAACGCCCGCTGCACGATTATGTGGCGGAGGTTTCCGAACGCACGGAAGTTCGGATGGGAGTTCCGTTACCCATGGGAACTCATGAAGGTGGGGAAGGAGTCAATTTCGCCTTCTTCAGTCGTCACGCCAGCCGGGTTCGGCTGGAGTTGTTCGATCATCTCTGGGATGCCACGGCCGCCAGGGTCATTGATCTGGATCCCGAGCGCAACCGCACCGGCGACGTGTGGCACGTCTGGATTGAAGGGATTCGGCCGGGCCAGTTATATGCCTATCGCGTGGACGGCCCGTATCAATCCAGGGACGGCCGTCGTTTCAATTTCCACAAACTTCTCCTCGATCCTTTCGCCACGGCGATTACAAGGTTGTCCACCTGGGAGTTCGGCCCGGCTCGGGGGTACGATCCGTCTGTGCCCGATGGAGGAGGTTCCGTATGAATCAACGAGCCTCCGGGATACTTCTCCATCCAACCTCCCTTTCCACCCCCTATCCTATTGGCGATCTGGGGCCCGCGGCAACTGCCTTTGCTGATTTCATGGTCAGCAGCGGACAGCGTTGGTGGCAGATGCTTCCCATCGGCCCGGCATGGGAAGACGATTCGCCTTACCAGTCATGCTCCGCCTTTGGGGGTAATCCGCTCCTGGTGAGTCCCGACCGGTTGGTGGAGCAGGGGTTCCTTGGCCGGCAGGATATCGAACTCCTCAACGTCGGGGGCGGCGGAAATGTGAACTATCCCGCGGCGGCACGATTAAAGTTGCAATGGTTAAGAAAGGCATTCGAACATTTCCAAAAGCACCCGCGCGACGGCAGGCAATCCGAGTTCGACGCCTTTGCACACGCGGAGTCTTTCTGGCTTGAAGATTTTTCCTTGTTCTCGGCCATCCAGGGGGAAGAGGGCACTTCGGATTGGACCCGATGGGACCAAGAGCTGCGAACGCGCGAGCCAGACGCCCTCATTCGCGCGCAGAAATTCTTTGCCTATGACATTCGTTACCACCAGTTTGTCCAGTGGCAGTTCTCCGTTCAGTGGGAAGAGTTAAGGGCTTACTGCAAGTCTAAAGGGATCTGGCTGATCGGCGATATTCCCCTGTTCGTAGCGCGCCAAAGCGCCGATGTCTGGGCTCATCCGGGGCTTTTCAAACTGGATGCCGATGGGAACCCTACCGTGGTTGCGGGAGTTCCTCCCGATTATTTCTCCAAAACAGGCCAAGTGTGGAATGTCCCCGTTTATTGCTGGGAAGCGCTTCAGCAGCAGAACTACCGTTGGTGGATCGAACGCCTGCGCACGGCTCTTGGACGGTTCGATGTCAATCGGCTGGATCATTTCATCGGCTTTATCCGCACCTACGAAGTGCCTGCGCACGCCCTGACGGCTATGAACGGGCAGTACCAACCTGGAGGAGGCGCCCCTTTTCTCCAGGCCGCCCGCGAAGCCCTTGGGTCATTGCCTTTGATCGCGGATGATCTCGGTGCCACAACACCCCAAGTGGTAGATTTACTGGATCAATTTCAGATTCCGGGCACACGAGTTCTTCAATTCGAGCTCGGCGCAAATCTCGAAACGCATTCAGCTCTCCCTGAACAGCATCCATCGAACTCCGTGGTCTATACCGGAACCCACGATAACGACACAACGGCAGGTTGGTATCAGAAGTTGCCAGGCACCCAACGCGCACTCTTGCAAAAGCAGTTGGGAGTGAACAGCCGAGAGGTTGTCTGGGCCATTATCCGGGCGGCCTTCGCATCGCAGGCCGACACCGCCATAGTTCCTGCGCAAGACCTCCTGGAGTTGGGGTCGGAGGCGCGAATGAATTTTCCCGGAATTGCGAATGGAAACTGGCAATGGCGTCTGAAGGATGGAGCGCTGGACCACGAGTTCGCGCAAAGGCTGCGAAACATAACTCTTGCGTGTGGGCGCCTGAGGAGTGGTGAGCCCCGCCCGGCTCCTCGATGTCTGGGAGGTAACCCAACGGCGCACATCGCGAGGCGGGCATATGAACTGTACGAGCGGCGAGGCCGCCAGAACGGCCAAGCTGATCAAGATTGGCTCTTGGCGGAACGGGAAACAACGGCGGAGGCGAAACGATGACCAACATGGAACGCTCAACGGAAATTAGGACGCTGTTTCTGGACATCGGTGGTGTCCTGCTCACCGACGGGTGGGATCATCATGCCCGCAAACGGGCGGCGAAGAACTTCAAGCTGGAGTGGGCTGAGATCGAGGCTCGGCATCAACTGACCTTCGACACCTACGAGGAGGGAAAGCTCACGCTGGAAGAATATTTGGGTCGGGTGGTCTTCTACCAAAAGCGGCCCTTCACCCGGGCTCAGTTTCGGCGCTTCATGTTCGCGCAATCGAAACCTTACCCCCAGATGATCGAGTTGGTCGCTCAGCTCAAGGCGCGGCATGGGCTGGAGATCGTCGTGGTCAGCAACGAAGCGCGCGAATTGAATGTGCATCGGATTCGAAAATTCAAGCTGGAGGGGTTGGTGGATACCTTCATTTCCTCGTGCTTCGTCCACATCCGCAAGCCCGACGCCGACATGTTTCGGCTGGCGCTGGATATCTCCCAGGCGCCAGCCTGTCAGGTCGTGTACATCGAAAACACCCCGATGTTCGTCCAGATCGCGGAAGGCTTGGGGATTCGAAGCATTCTTCACACGGATTACAGGTCCACGTGCGCGAAACTTTCCGCACTCGGCCTGGAGGCTATCGAATGAATAAAACTCGACAAGAAGGAGATAGCATGCAGACACCAAATCGTTCCGCACCAGGCGGGCCCGGAATTCCGGCGCGCTGGACTTCGAGCGCCAAAACCGGCGTCGGCACGGCCCTCAGCAACAAGAGCCACGTCTGGTTCACGCTGAGCCACGGAATCTTCAACGAGATATATTACCCCCGCATTGACCAGGCTTGCGTCCGCGACATGGGGCTGATCGTCACAGACGGAGCGGATTTCTTCTCCGAAGAGAAACGCGAAGCCGGACACAAAGTGGAATGGCTGGCCGACGGTGTGCCGGCATTCCGGTTGGTCAACACCTGCCGTGATGGCCGCTACCGTATCGAAAAGCAGATTGTGACCGATCCACATCGGGACACGGTGTTGCAACAGGTCCAGTTTGTCGCGCAGAAGGGCGCACTGTCCAATTATCACCTTCACGTCCTGCTCGCGCCGCATCTGGGTAACCAAGGCGCCGGCAATACCGCCTGGGTGGGCGAATTTGAGGGAACGCCGTTGCTATTTGCGCAGCGAAACGATTGCGCGCTGGCGCTGGCTTGTTCCGCGCCGTGGACTAAGCGGTCGGTCGGCTACGTCGGTTCTTCAGATGGCTGGCAGGATTTGAAGGCGCACCACCAGATGACTTGGGAATACACGCGGGCGGAAAACGGCAATGTGGCCCTGACCGCTGGGATTGATCTGTTAAAATCGCACGGACAATTTGTCCTGGCACTTGGTTTTGGCAAAGATCCAGATGAAGCAGCCCGGAATGCCATCGTCAGCCTGCGCGATGGTTTTGACAAGATTCAGCACCACTATGTCAGCAGTTGGCAGGAATGGATCAAGACGCACGCACCGCTGAAGCCGGAGGAAGTTGCTCCAGGCGATCTTACCCAAAAGAGCCTCGCCGTCCTGCGCACGCATGAATCCAAGCAGGCGCCCGGCGGTCTCATCGCCAGCCTCTCCATCCCGTGGGGATTCAGCAAGGGTGACAAGGATCTGGGCGGTTATCATCTCGTCTGGTCGCGCGACATGGTGGAGACGGCGGGCGGTTTGCTCGCGGGCGGCGCGCATGAAGACGCCCGCCGGGTGCTAAGTTGACTGTACTAAATAATGCTCTTAATTACTCCCCACGGTCGCGTTCAATTCCTCGATGCCCTTGCGCACGTTGGCGACCAGATCATCCAGCGAATTGAACAGGAAATTCG
>JAJYHU010000345.1:0-1052 GCA_021784615.1 Acidobacteriota bacterium
CGCTTTATATGAAAGCATTGGGCAACTTCCGGAAGCACTTAAGGAATACCGCCTCGAACTGCGATCACACCCTGAAGATGCCGGCGCCCTGGCGAGCGTGGCGCGCGTGTTGGCAGGGAGCGGCAAATACCAGGAGGCGATCCAGGAATATCAGCGCGCGCTCAGCCTTCAACCTAAGAACGCGGCGATCCAATCGTCGCTCGCCGCAACGCTTCTTGAGGCCGGCGAGGTCAACCAGGCGCTTGAAGCTTACCGCAAGGCTGAGAAACTCGCCCCCAATGACGCCGACATCCACGCAGGCTTGGCCAACGCGCTCAGCCAGGCCGGGAAGTTTTCTGAAGGGATTGAAGAGTTGCAAGCCGCCGTGCGCCTGCGGCCAAACGACCCCGATCTCCATTACGATCTTGCCACGGCCCTGCGGGCGGATGGCAACCTGATTCCCTCCATCTATGAGTACCGCCAAGCTGTCTCCTTGCGCCCCAATCAAACCGATTACCGGTACGACCTGGCCACGGCTTATCGCCAGGCCGGCGACTATGCTGACGCCGAAAAAGAGCTGAAGTGGGTCATCGTCCAACGCCCGGAAGACGCAGCCGCGCACGCGGAACTTGCCGCCACTTATCTTTCCTTTGGGAATCATCTTGCCGCAGTCGCTCAGTACCAGGAAGCTCTCCGCCTGAAGCCGGGCGACGCGCATCTTCACGAAGAGCTTGGGCTAGTCTTGAGAAAAACCGGAGACTTGACGGGCGCCGTCCAGGAGCTTCGGCAGGCGGCTCAACTCTCGCCAGAAACGGCGGCTTATCATCGAAACCTTGCCGAATCGCTGGAAGCCTCGGGCGACGTGGATGGCTTCATCCTCGAATATCAGCAGGAAGTGCGCCTGCGGCCGCAGGACCCCGATGCGCATCTGCATCTTGCCAACGCTTATATGTCAGCGGGAAAACTCGACCAGGCGTTAGGTGAGTATCGGGTCGCCGTGCAGATCAATCCCCAGAATCCCGAACTCCATTACCGGCTGGCCATGGCTCTGAAGGCGAACGGGAAAGCTGACC
>JAJYHU010000345.1:1062-24930 GCA_021784615.1 Acidobacteriota bacterium
GCAAGCGCAGCTTGAAGATGCCGTAAAACTGCAGGCCGACTATCCGGAGGCGTTGGCAGCGCTGGGTGATTTGCTGGCGGCTGAAAAGAATTATCAGCTTGCCGTTCCGACTTACCGCGACGCCCTGCGCCTGCGGCCGGAAGACCCCAGCCTCCGCGCGCGCCTCGCAGAAGCGCTCCAACAAAACGGAGATCCCCAAGGAGCCGTTCAGGAATTGCGGCAGGCGGTAAAATTGGCGCCTGGAGTCGCTGAGTACACTTTGAAGCTCGGCCGGGCGCTCGCTTCCGAACAGGATTACCAATCGGCTGCCGAAATCTATCGGCAGGCGCTCGCGCAAAAGCCCGATGATCCGGCACTCGCCATGAACTTGGGAATGGCGCTTGCGAGAATGGGCGATTGGAGCGGCGCCATCGGCGCATTCCGGCAATCGCTCAAAAGCGATCCCAACTCCGCCACAGCCCACACCCACCTGGCTGCTGCTCTTGAACACTCCGGCGACCAACAAGGCGCGGCGGCTGAGGCCCAGGCGGCGCTAAAGATTACTCCAAACTCTCCTCAGGCGCATTACCTGCTGGGGGTAGCGTGGCTCGGCCTGGGAAAATCCGATGGGGGGATCGGCGAACTCAAGGAGGCGCTGCGCGACAATCCCGATTACAGTGAAGCGCGGCTGGCGCTGGCAAACGCCCTCCGGCAAAAGGGCAACCTCTATGAGGCTGTCGGACACTACGAGGAATATTTGCGGTCGCGGCCGAATGACGTGGACGCCCGCCTCGCTCTCGCCGAAGCGCTCAACGCGAGAAAAGACTACGCGGGAGCCGTCGAGCAATGCGAACAGATTGTCCGGCTTGCACCCGACAATCCGAAAGCCCACTATCAGCTTGCAGTGAATCTGGAAGACGCCGGTAGGCGTGAACAAGCCCGGCAGGAATATGAAACCTACCTGCAACTCGCTCCTCAGGCTCCGGACGCCGCTGAGGTTCGCGCGCATCTGAAAAAGCTTGCGGAGCGCGCCAGCCGGGAGTGAGGGAATAGAGGGCTCAGACGCGTCATTCCGAGGAGCCAAAGGCGACGCGGAATCTCGTAAGCGTTCCGATTTCAGAGCGAGATTCCTCGTTGCGCTCGGAATGACGAGGCTTCGAAAAGTCTTTCAACAAACTGCTACGTGCGGCCCAATACCGCTTTGGCGATTGTCTGAAGCTGCATGAAGGACGTTCCTTCGTAGATTTTCCCGATTTTCGAGTCGCGCAGGTACTTTTCGGCAGGATAGTCTTTGGTAAAACCACAGCCTCCTAGAATCTCGACAGCCTCGGAGGCCACGTGCTCCGCCACCTGAGAAGAATAGTACTTTGCCATGGCAGCTTCTTTTAGAAAGGGTTGCCGGGCGTCTTTCAGGCGGGCGGCGTTGTAAGCCATCAAGCGCGCGGCTTCAATCTCCGTCGCCAGGCGGGCAAGCTGGAATTGAATGGCTTGAAACTCCGCGATGGGCTTTCCGAATTGCTTGCGTTCCCGCGCGTAGCGGGCGGCGCAATCGAACGCGCCGCGGGCCACGCCCAGCATTTGCGCGCCAATCCCGATCCGCCCTTCGTTGAGCGTTTCGATGGCCACTTTGTAGCCTTTTCCCACCTCGCCCAGCACATTCTGCTTGGGCACGCGGCAGTCTTCAAGGATCAGCTCGCACGTTGAAGAGGCCCGGATGCCAAGCTTGTCCTCTTTTTTCCCAATCGAAAAACCCGGAAAGGATCGCTCCACCAGAAACGCCGTCACGCCCTTGTAGCCAAGTTCACGGTTGATGCTGGCAAAAACGATATACAGCCCGGCTTCCTTGGCGTTGGTGATCCAGAGTTTCCGCCCGTTCAGAACGTAATAGTCTCCGTCCTCTTGCGCCCGCGTCTCCAGGCTAAAGGCGTCACTGCCGGAACCTGCTTCAGACAACGCGTAGGCGCCCACGGTGTTGCTAGCCAAACGCGGGAGGAAGGCCTTTTTCTGCGCTTCTGTTCCCCACCGCTGGATGGCATTCATGACGAGCGTGTTCTGGACGTCGATCACCACGCCGGCTGAAGCATCGACGCGAGAGAACTCCTCAATCGCCAGAATGGCCATGAAGAACGTACCGCCGCTTCCGCCGTAAGCCTCTGGAACTTCAATTCCCATGAAACCCTGCTCAAAAAACTTCTCTACCAGTTCCGGCTTGAACACGCCCTCGCGATCCATCTGCGCGACGTGCGGACCAATTTCTTTTTCGGCGAACTCGCGCGCCGCCGCCTGGAACATCTGTTCTTCTTCGGATAAGGCCGTCAAAGGTTGAACGGAAACCACGGGCGGCATTAGTTCAGTCATACGCAATAACCTCCACTGAGAACCCCTATCTTATCACCGGCGCATGATTGCGCAACAACCCTTCCGGCAGAGGGTCCAGCTTTAATCCGGGCTTCTCTCGAGTTGTGTTAAAGACATGCTGAGTCTTGTCCGTTGCCATCACGCCGCCGCTATTGCGGAAGCAGACCGTAGACGTCAAGCTGGTCTTGCGCCCCGACATCGACCTTGCCGTTAACCACGAGCGGCGCCTGGAACGTCACGGCCCCGCCCACAAAGTCTCGCGCTTGATCCTGGTTGCTGTCGTAGAGTTCAGTCAGGTTGTACTGGACGATCTGGCTGTCGTCTCCGGCAATGATAAGTTTTCTCCGTTGCATCACCCTGTCCCCCTCAATCCGCACACTCACATTCTCTCTACGCAGTTGGGGGCGAGCGTACACCCTGGAATGTTTTTTTATCAAGCGGGTAGCGCAGACCGCCGTGGTTGCGGTCTGCGGCTTTTCTGTGAACACCAACAGATCCCGAACACCCCCGCGGACCTCAACCCCGGAGGACGCGCTACCCGCCGGCAAAGCTGCCCGCGCGGGGCGCAAAGTGCTCGAAAGGCTTGAAGGCGTCGCGGAGGGCCTGCTGGTATTGCCGCACGTCGTATCCGCGCCAGGCTTCCCACAAAGTGAAAGCGCGGAAACGGTCGTCAGGAAATTTGGAATCAGCATCAGTGATGATGTACTCGATGGTTTCTCCCGGACGTAACTTGACGCCGGAGCGGTCCAGTTGCCGGGCTACGATGGCCGCGGCGGTATCTTTCCGGTAGGCTTCAGGAGCGCGCGTCAGGCGTTTGCTGATGACCAGTTCTTCGACGTTCAGGCTGCCGCCCGAGAGGCGGTCGAGCGAGCGCTCAAAAACCCGGCGGGCTTCTTCGAGCTTCGCGCCATAGCTATTAAAATCGCGGGCCTCGGCGAGAATCTCCAAAACGTCCTGCTGCATGCGCGCAATGAAGGGCGGCGTATCGTGCCGGCGGCACTCGAGCCCGCGAATCTTTAATTCTCCCTTTTCCGAGACGGCAAAAAAACGGTTCGGCGCCGGAATCTCCGCGTGCTGTTTGGAAGGCAGAAAAACCACGTAGCGATAAACCGCTTCGAGATCGATCGGCAAACCGGTGAGTCTTGCAATCTCCTGCGCGAGGCGTTCGTAAGCCGGGCGCGTGGCGCGTGGCCGCTCAACATAAAGCGAATCAACCAGCGCGTGCAGCACGCGATAGCCCTGCCGCTCCGCGGTTTCCTTGGCCACCAGCAACTTTTCCCGCGCCAGGGCGTTGATGGCTTCGTGCGCCTCGATCTTGCCGAAGCGCGCGTTCTTGTAGCCGGTGTAGCCAAAGCAGCACACCAGCAGCCATTTGAGCGCCGCGCGGCGCAGCTTGTAACTCGTAGGACTCCCTGCCGCGCCCAGCCGTCGCTTGAATTCACCCCGCTTCTCAATCAGCCGCTCCACCACGCGGCTGGTAATGCCGCGGCGGCGCCGGCAGACCCGGTAGCCCAGTTCCGGAACGCGCGGCGCTTCCGGGCAGCAGGGGCAATTGACGGTCTCCGGCGACACGTTGAAGCGCGCCATGATGTTGGGGTATTCGCTTGCGAAATCGAGTTCGGCCACGTTCTCAAAAAATCCCAGGCGCGGTGGAAAAACCAGCCCGCCGCGGTCCGCGCGGAGCAACGCATCCGGATGCTTGGGACTTTCAGGTTCAGCTTTCTGCGCGGGGATCAGCGTGCCGTCGCGGTAAGCGAGTTCCATCTGCATGTGGGAAATTCCCGTGCCGGTGGTGGTGCGGGCTGCATACTGCACGGGAAGCTTGGTGATGCGCGCCAGTTCCCACAAGCCGTCCAGCTCGCACTGGTGCGCGATGAAGGAATTGCGAAGGTCAACGTGCAGCCGGCCCGCCAGCGTGATGGCGCTTTCCTTGAAGAGCATGCGCCCATAGCTCATGTAACTGCGCGAGCGGCTGCGTTCAACCGGCCGGCGGTCGCGGTTGAGGCTGAGATCGAAACCCCGGCGGCGGGCTTGCCCCATCAGCGCCGGGAGCAGCGTGGAATCGCCCCACTCGGTGACAATCAGGTCGGGATCGTGAGCGCGCAGCAAGCGCTCAAACCCTGCGGCCACCGGCTCATCAGCGTCATCGAGTACCTGTTGCTCGCCGTCGTATTCCACTTGCACGGCGCCACGCCGGCCGTGCTTGGGATCAATCCGCGCCAGCCCTTCCAGGCGCAGTTGCAGGGTCCGCAAAGGCGGCAGCTCGTAATCGATGGCCCACTCGTCATCCCGGCATTCGATCGCCCCAACGGCATCAACGACCGCCGAGCCTTGCCGGGACGGTTCCGTGCGTTCACCCGTCTCCACTTCCACCCGGGCCAGCGGAAACACCCGCTTCTCCCAACCATAGAGCGGCGCAAGCATCAGGTCGGAGTTGTAAAGCGTAAAGGCGGCGTCCGCGCGGCGCACAAAACGCCCGAGCGCCGCAAATTCGGTGGGATGATGGACGGTGACTTCAAGCACCCGCAGCGCCTGGCCGTCCCAAAGGTTCACCTTCTCGGTGAGCGCACAATCCGCCCGCGCGCGCGCCGCAAGCATCCCGGCCAGCCGTCGCAGGCGCGCTTCCGGGCCCTGCACGTAGAAGCGCGGATGAAACGAAGGGTCAATCAGCCGGCGGCGTTTCTGGTTCGCCTGGATCAGCCACAGCGTCATCCCCGCCGGCGAAGGGTAAAGATCGAGAATCCATCCACTGATTTTCAAGGTTGATCCCCAGACGCGCTTCTATCGAGCGCAGTCGAATTTCATGATCGAGTTCTACCGCCACGTTGATGGCGTCCATGGCGTGCACGGGAAACGCATAGGTGCAGGCTTGCAGGTAAAGCCGCACGCGGTTGAACATGGCCTCCAGGTGCGCGCGCTCTTCCCGGCGCAACGCCCGCCCAAAGACTCGTTCCCAGTGCAGCATCTCCCCTTCAACGAGTTCGCGGAAAGTCGCGATGGTTCGTCCCATAACTCACCTCGCTTAAAAATTTGCTGGAACGTTCGCAAACTAACCGGGGCCGGCCGTCTTCACCCAGTCTGAAACGCCACACCTCCGCGGCCGCCGCCTGGAGCCGGGCAAAGAAGTTCTTGCGGGCCGCGCTGGGCGTGAAAGTCTCCGGAGCAGAAAAGATCGCTACCGATAGCGGCCGCGCAACCGAGCGCCGGAGATGCCCGAGCGCCTGCTCAAAGGCCACGCGCGCGTCCCAGTCCCGCACGTCTTCGTCAAAGTAAAGATCCGGCAGCGCCGTCACGATAAGCACCTCCGCGGGAAAGCTTTCTAGAAAACGCGGCGCCCGGGCAATGAGTTCCGTAAGCTGAAAACAGGTAAAAGCGCGAGCAATCTCCACTTGGCGGCTGAACTGCTCAAACGGCACCGAACGCTCGCGGGCCAAGCGGGCAAGCAAGCGAGGGTCGGCCACGTTAGCCCCGTCCAGAAAAAGCACCCGCTTCCCTGCGAGCAGCAGGCGCGGCAGAAAGTAATGGCTCAGCCGGGGCGTATTTCCCGGACCATAAAAAACCGCCATGCCCCGCCGAGGCAAAGTCCAGGGTTTTGTAGGCTGGGTGGGGAGCAGCGGCCGGGTTGCCGGCAAAACCGTTTGCTTTTCTTTCAAGCTGCTTCTGTTGTTCCATGTAAATCCAGGCTGCTGCGCGGCATCATCGCTAAAATTAAGTGATTTTGATACAATAGGTTGCGATCTATGGCGTGAATCGAACTTCATAAGCGATCTCCACGGTTTGCTGGACCTCGACAAGGGAAGAATAGGCGAATAAAAATCGAAAGTCAAGAAGAGAGGTCTGTTTCCCATCTGGATAAGTACGCTGAGAGTTCCATAGGAAAAACCTTCCCGCTACAAGTAATCTTTGCGGTCGATAAAGTTTCAGAAGCTCCGGCAACATTTTATAAATCAACATGTTGAAAGAATCATTTTTGGCAGCGCAATTGCTGTCTTATCTAATGCAACGTCGGCAAGCTGAGCTTTCCGAAAGCGCGGATTGCAGGCAGTTGCAATTTTCAGGTTCCCGAGATGTATTCTCGCCACACGAGGGGGGTTAAATCACGCCCCCCTTCCCGCCGTCGCTTTTTATCGCATAGGCTTGAGTCCATCTCTCAACTCTCCAAGGCATTTATTCCTCCTCCCTGATAGAATGTCCCAAGCACGAACTGATAACTTTTCCGGAAATTGAGAGGAGACTCCTGATGGAGAAACTCGGTGTAGGCATTGTGGGGACGGGTTGGGTTTCGGGCGAGTACATTCGCGCCTTTGAGGCCGAGCCTCACACCGAGGTGCGGGCCCTGGTCAGCCGTGAGAAGGATCGCGCCCACGCCAAGGCGGAAGAATACGGTATCACGCGCGCGCGGGCCTACGACCATCTGGACAAGATGCTCGACGACCCCGGAATCCAGATTGTGGTGCTCGCCACGCCCCATCCGCTGCACGTCTCCCAGGGCATTGCCGCCGCTCAGGCGGGCAAGCACATCATCATCGAAAAGCCCGTGGCGCTTGATCTTGCCGGCATGCGGGAACTCCAGTCGGCGGTGGCTGCGGCAAAGGTCAAAACGGTGGTCAGCTTTGTGCTGCGCTGGAATCCGCTGTTCAAAAACATCCGGGCCATGCTCGATGACGGGATGATCGGAAAGCCTTTCTACGCGGAAGTCGATTATCTGCACGGTCTCGGTCCCTGGTACGCCCAGTACGACTGGAACATCAAAAAGGAAATGGGAGGATCGAGCCTTCTGACCGCCGGCTGCCACGCCGTTGATGCGCTGCGCTGGTTTGTGCGCAAAAAGGCCGTGGAGGTTTTTGCTTACTCGAACACCAGCCCGCAGAACCCTTTGCGCTACGAGTACGATCCGAACAGCGTGACGCTGGTGCGCTTTGAAGACGGCGCCATCGGCAAGGTGGCCTCGTCGATCGAGTGCGTGATGCCGTACGTCTTCAACATCCAGTTGCTCGGAGACCAGGGCACCATTCGCAACGACCAGCTTTTCAGCAAGCGCTGGCCGGAGCAGAAGGGCTGGGCCAAGGTTCCTTCCGTGCTTCCCGACAGCGGAGACGTGAGCCACCACCCCTTCCAGGATGAAGTCCGCCACTTTGTCGACTGCATCTTCAACAACAGCGAATCCCACGCTACGATCGAGGACGCCGCGCTCACTCACGAAATCTGTTTCGCCTCGGAGATTTCCGCGCGCGAGCATCGCCCCGTCTCTTTGCCGCTGGCTTGAACGGTAGGCGCGTTGTCCCCGCATCATCTGTAGGGGCGATCTATGATCGCCGTTTTTCAGGAGAAGCGCCGGCGAACGCAGTTCGCCGCTCCCGCGCCCGCCCACCGCAAGAATCGGATTGCCCTCAACTCGCTTCTCATTGAAGATGATTTTCAAGGGAGAATCGCCATGCATTCGCCGTCCGAAGATTACCGCCGCGTCGAAAAGGCCATCCTTTTTTTGGACCGGCATTTTCCCGCGCAGCCGAGCCTGGAGGAAGTGGCCCGGAGCGCCGGCTTGAGCTCTTATCATTTCCAGCGCCTGTTCCGGCGCTGGGCGGGCATCAGCCCCAAACGCTTCCTGCAATTTCTCACGCTCGACTATGCCAAGCGCGCGCTCGCGGAATCCCGGAGCATTCTTGACGCCGCCTACGCCGCCGGCCTTTCGAGCCCCAGCCGCCTGCACGACCTGTTTGTGGCGGCGGAAGCTGTGACGCCGGGCGAGTTCAGGAAGCGAGGCGCGGGCCTCGAAATCCGTTACGGCTTCCATCCCAGCCCCTTTGGCGAATGCCTTGTGGCTCGGACTGAGCGCGGAATCTGCGCGCTCTTTTTTGTCCTCCGAGACAGCCGCCAAGGGACGCTCGACGAGCTGCGCAGCCGCTGGCCCGCAGCCGAATTGGTGGAAGATCCCAAAGCAACCGAACCTTTGGCCAAGCAGGCTTTTTCCGCGAACGGCCGCGGGCGCAAAGTGCCTCTCGATCTCCAGGGAACCAATTTTCAGCTCAAAGTCTGGCAAGCACTGCTGGAGATTCCGCTGGGCGCTGTGGCCTCTTATGAAAAGATTGCAGAGCGCGTCGGCAAGCCCGCTGCCACCCGCGCCGTGGGAACGGCCGTGGGGCAGAACCCCATCGCCTTTCTCATTCCGTGCCACCGCGTCATCAGAAAAGTGGGCGCCATCGGCAACTACCACGGCGGCGCCACCCGCAAACGCGCCATGCTGGCCTGGGAAGCGTCGCGGATCGACCAAGGGAAATAGTGGCCGCCTCAGCGGTACCCCTTCGCTCTTCCCGCCACTCCGAATCCTTCCCAATGTCATTCCGAGCGTAGCGAGGAATCTGCTTTCCCCCGCTCAGCATAAAACCCTTCCGTTGTCATTCCGAGCGTAGCGAGGAATCTGCTTTTGTTCTTCGGATTTCCGCGGTCGCAGCCTGCCATCGAAGGACTAATAGGCTAGTTTTGACCCGTTTGCGGCGGGCAGGGAAGCCGCGCCCCCTTCGGTTCGTTCTTAGCTTCGTTTTTAGGCCTGTTGTTTATTTTCAACAACTTGGCTAGCTTCGTTTTAGCTTCGTTTTCGGTTCGTTTTGGCTGTTTTTTCCACAGCCCACTTTTAGAATCAACAACTTCCTAGCTTCGTTTTCAAAAAAAAGAATCCTTTTTTTCTACTCAACTTGTTTCCCGTCCTCAGTTCTGGCTCCGGCGCTCCTTCTGCAGGCCGCCCCATTACAAGTTAGACTAGCACACTAGGCCTATTTTGTCAAGCTTTTTCTGCGCGCAACGTAACGGCAGGTTTACCCCGCCACACGCCCGCCCCGGTGTGATTCCGAGGTAGCGCCGACCTTCACGGCATTTGGGGTGCTGTGCCGTTGCCGTCTGATTTACGGGCGCGAACAAAATCCAAACCCGCGCACCTGAAGATGCGCTACCCCGCCGCTCTTATAATTTGTCATTCGCAATTCATCACTCCTGACTTTCTTGTGCTTCCTTAGTTCCTTGCATCCGAACAGCCCGCGGTGTATACCGTTAGCGTGATTTCGGGAGGCGGTCGTCGCACACATTGCGGAAGCAGCAATGGATGCACCCACGGCATAGAGTGCATGCCGGGGCTTGTATCTTGGGCCTTTTGTTGGTCCGAACATGCGAACCCAGGGCATGGAAATGATGGTTAACTCTCGTAAAAACCCAACTCTGATTAGAAGGACTTCTTAACCGATTGGAACGAATGGAAAGAGATGGAAACAATGGAGGTGGAGATGAAAGGACAAAGGAAGTTGTTTCTTGCCCTAGTTGTGGTGGCATTGCTGGTTAGCTGGGGGTGTTCCCAAAATGCGAAATCCCCGGCCAGCTCGTCTTCCAGCGAGTCCGCATCGATCAAGCCGTTCCTGGGCCGCTGGGATTTAACCATCAAGACGCCGACCGGGGACCGCGGGTCCTGGCTTGAAATTTCGGAGAAACAGGGTCAGGCAGAGGGTTTGATGTTGGGATTTGGGGGCCATGCGGTTCCTACGGACAAGGTCCAGGTCAAGGACGGCACGATCGTTGTCTTCCCGCGCAAAGATTTATTCGGCGAGGGCACCGAGTTCACGGGAAAACTCATCGGAGAACAGCTTGTGGGCACTGCAACGAATCCCAAGGGCGTTAACTGGCAATGGACCGGCCAGAGAGCGCCGTCGCTCGAACGAACGGGCACCCCGAAATGGGGCAAACCCATCCGGTTGTTCAACGGCAGGAACCTTGACGGCTGGAGGCTTCGCAATCCCGTCCCAACCGCTGTTTGGAGCGTCCGGCACGGCGCGATGGTTAAGACTGCGAAGAGTTCGGATATTATCACGACCTCCAAATTCGAGGACTTCAAGTTGCACGTCGAGTTCAAATGCGATGACTCCTGCAACAGCGGCGTGTATCTGCGAGGTCGCTACGAGGTGCAAATCGCAGAGCCCACGGATGAAATTCCTCCCAACCTTAGTCTGGGCGCCATCTACGGCTTCATTGCCCCGAACCCGGCTGCGAAGGTCCGGCTTGGGAAATGGCAAAGCTACGATATCACGCTGGTGGGACGAACCGTCACCGTGGTTTTGGACGGCCAGACGATCATTGACCACCGCGAGATTCCGGGCATTACCGGCGGCGCGCTCGACAGCGATGAAGCGGCGCCCGGGCCGATTTATCTCCAGGGTGGCGAACATGGACAGGTGGCGTTTCGTAATATCGTGATTACGCCAGCGCTCCAGCAGAGTTAAAGCCATCAGGAGTCGCCGGCCGGAGCGGGCGGCCACGGTACCGGGTCGTGCCGCGGGCTTTTTGCGGATCACACCTCAAGCCGGTAGCCACGGCACCGAATTTGTGCCGTGGGCTTTTTACCGGCGATGGCACTGCGAACCCACGGCATAGAGTGCATGCCGTGGCGACCGACTCCACCGCGCGCCAAGTGCGCCCGCGGGATTACGATTCCACGGCGTACGAGGGGTAAAGGGAAAAGCCGGCGATCACAGATCGCCGCTACAGATTCGATCGCTCTTGCTCTTCCCGGTTGAATCTGCAATTATCAGGAATTCGGTTTCGAACTCATTTCATTTCACTTGGAGGCGTCATGCCAGTTGACGACAAAATATCCAGCCGCGTGATTCTTGAAGGGCGCGACCGCGCCGGAGCCCGCGCGATGCTGAAAGCCATCGGCTTTACGGACGAGGACCTGGCGCGGCCCATCGTGGGAATCGCCAACACCTGGATCGAGACGATGCCCTGCAATTACCATTTGCGGCGCCTGGCCGCCAAGATCAAGGAAGGCGTGCGCGCCGCGGGCGGAACGCCCATGGAGTTCAACACCATCGCGATTTCCGACGGCGTGACGATGGGCACCGAAGGCATGAAGGCCTCGCTCATCAGCCGCGAAGTGGTGGCCGATTCGATTGAGCTGGTGGGGCGCGGGCACATGTTTGACGCCATGGTGGCGCTGGTGGGCTGCGACAAGACGATTCCCGCCGGGGCGATGGCGCTCTTGCGGCTGAACGTGCCGGGCGTGCTGCTCTATGGCGGATCGATTGCAGCGGGCAGCTTCCAGGGGCGCGACGTGACCATCCAGGACGTGTATGAGGCCGTGGGCGCAAATGCCGCGGGCAAAATGTCCGACGAGGATTTCAAGGCGCTTGAGAACGTGGCCTGCCCGGCGGCGGGCGCCTGCGGCGGACAGTTCACCGCCAATACGATGTCCACCGTGATGGAGTTCATCGGACTTTCTCCCATGGGAGCGAACGGCGTTCCCGCCATGGATCCGAGGAAAGATGAAGTCGCCTTCGAAGTGGGGAAACTGGTGATGGACGTGCTCAAGCGCGGCGTGCGCCCGCGCGACGTTCTGACGCGCAAGGCGTTTGAGAACGCCATCATGAGCGTGGCGGCGACGGGCGGCTCAACCAACTCCGTCCTCCACCTGCTGGCCATGGCGCAAGAAGCAGGCGTGCCGCTTTCCGTGGACGAATTCGACGCGATCAGCGCGCGAACTCCGCTGATTGCGGACCTGAAGCCGGCGGGCAAATACGTGGCCGTCGACGTGTACAGGGCAGGCGGAATTCCGGTGATCGCCAAGAAATTGATCGAGGGCAAGCCGGGCCTGCTGCACGAGGATCAGTTGACGCCGAGCGGCAAGACGCTGGGTGAAGAAGCACGCGCGGCGAAAGAGACGCCCGGCCAGGACGTGATCAGATCCGTCGCGAATGCCAAGAAGGCCACGGGCGGCCTGGTGATCCTGAAAGGCAATCTTGCGCCGGAGGGTTGCGTGGTGAAGATTGCCGGGCACGAGCCAACCGAGCACCGCGGCCCGGCGCGCGTCTTCAACAGCGAAGAAGAGGCCATGAAGGCCGTGACAAGCAAAAGCCTGAAGGCCGGGGACGTGGTCGTGATCCGATACGAGGGCCCGCGCGGCGGTCCGGGAATGCGCGAGATGCTGGGCGTGACGGCGGCCATTGTGGGCGAAGGCCTGGGCGAATCGATCGCGCTGCTGACCGACGGGCGCTTCAGCGGAGCGACTCGCGGCCTGATGGTGGGCCACGTGGCTCCGGAAGCCGCGCGCGGCGGCCCGATTGCCGCGCTGAAGGACGGCGACATCATCAAGTTCGACGTCAACGCCCGGCGTTTGGACGTGGAACTCTCGGACGCCGAAATCGCCAAGCGCCTTGCCGAGTGGCGCGAACCCGCGCCGCGCTACACCACTGGCGTTTTTGCCAAATATGCCGCGCTGGTTTCTTCCGCTTCGGAAGGCGCGGTGACGCGCGCCAAATTCTAAGCCGGCAGCCCGGCCTTCCGTTAAGCCGGGCTTTGGCGCTCCACCTAGTGCTGGCCAAACCCGAGCGTGGGATTCGGGTCCTTCGCGCCCGTGCTCATGCTGAGAATCTTTGCCGGAGAGACAATATAGAGAACCTGCGAGTTTGAGCCGACGGTTACTCTTCCGTTGGCTGAAACAGCGTAGGTATCGCTGATCGCCTGGCCGGAATTGAGCGAGCCCAACTGGTTTGAATCGCTTGTGCCGGAAAGTTTTCCGCTCCCGTCAAAAGTAACCACGCCAACTGACAATGAAGCCGTAGGACCGCCCAAAAGCGGCGGCACGGGCGGCGCCGCAAACGGCTCCGCTCCAAAGAAGACGGTGGCGTTCAACGACGATGTGGCAAACGGCCCCGTCGACTGCGGCAGAAAAACTCCTGTGGCAACGTTCGCGCCCGTGCCCAGGATGAATCCCTGATTGGCGCTAATCAGGTAGCCAACCATCTGAGACATCGCCTGAGGGCTAACGGTAAACCGCCCGGCGGCTGCGTCCGTGACGGCGTAGGTTCCGCTGGGGCTCAGGGCGGAAAGCGTGCCGGCATCGTTGTCATCGAGCGAAAAACTGACGTTCCCACCGCTATCAAACGCGGCAAGGCCGAGCGCCACGTGAGAGCCGCCGCTTGCGCCGCCGGATGGCGATTCCACGCTCACGACGGCCGTTCCATTGAGCGAACTCGATGCGTAGGGCCCTCCGGACTGCGCCTCCACCTGGCCGGTGAGGAGGCCCGAGGTGGCGGAGTTATCCAGGCTGACGGCCAGCCACTTCGCAGGCGACACAACATAGAAAGCGTAATGAGCGGGCGCAGGCGAAACACTTGCCAGCGTGACGACTGTCCGGCCGTTGGTGATGTCCACCGCGGTGTAAGCGCCGGTGAAGGTTGCAGCGGCCGTGAGGGAGCCATTGTCGTTCGAGTCAAACAATCCGCCGGTGATGCCTCCGGAGCCCGCGGCCGAGAATTTGCCTGCCATGCCCAGGCGGTTGATGGTGTTGTCAGCGCCCGAAAATCCAAAGGCATAGCTGCCGTTGAGCGCCGACTGCGAAAATGCGGCGGAGTCCTGCTGGTCGATCACGCCGCTCATCGTGTAGCCGCTCGAATCGAATTCCAGAATGGAGCCTTTTGCCGCAACTCCCGACGTGACCGCTCCCATCGCAATCGCCATGGTGAAGGTGCTGCTCTGTGAATTGGTGATGGTGATCGTGCCCCGGTGGTCTGCGCCAACAGAATAACTGCCGCTGAAAGTGGACTGGCTTGCCGCAGCGTTAGCGGCGTAGCTGTTGATGTCCTCAACGCCATTTTGCACGCCGCCTAAACCGTCGGCAAAAAAGCTTCCCGCCACAGCCACCGGTTCGCCAGTGGAATCATAACCGCTCAGGAGAAAAGCATAGTGCCCGTCGAGCAGCGCATCATCCGCGCCGCCGGGATTGACCGTGATGCTCAATTGCTCGGAGGCGTTCTGCGCCGTAGGCGTGCTTGAGTCGATGACAGTCACGGTGAAAGCCGAGGTTCCCGTGGCAGTGGGCGTGCCAGAAATCAGGCCGCTGGCCTGGTCAAGCGTCAGGCCGTTGGGTAAAGTGCCTGCGGTAACGCTCCAGGAAACAGGCAACGTGCCGTATTCCTCCTGGAGGGTCGCGCTGTAAGCAACACCTTCCGTGCCGCCAGGCAACGACATTGTCGTAATCGTCAGCGTCTGGCTCACGATGGTAATGCTGAGCGGCTTTTCGGCGGACATGGGCGTGTTGGCAGAATCCGTGACTTGCGCCGTAAAGGTCGCGGTCCCTCCGGCTGCGGGCGTGCCGGAAATGACACCGCTTGCCGCGTCCAGGCTCAACCCTTTGGGCAAACTGCCCGAGGTAATGCTCCAGGAAAGGCTTCCCGATCCGCCGCTCGCCTGCAAGGTGTCGCTGTAGGCGGCGCCGGGAGTTCCCTCCTTCAGTGAAGTCGTGGTGACAACGGGGGCCGGACTCACCGCCACCGCGGTTGACGCGTAAGCCCCTGGATCCTTGACGGAAGTGGCTTTGACACTGACCGTAAACCCCGAGGAAACTGTCGCCGGGGCGCTATAGGTGGAGGAGGTCGTAGAGGCATTGGACAATGCGCCGCAGGCAGAGCCGCTGCAGCCGCTCCCGGATAGACTCCAGGAAACGCCTTGATTGTTTGAGTCGTTGGCGACGCTCGCCGTAAAACTTACGGATTGCCCCTGGTCAATGCCCTGCTGGGAAGCGGGTGAAAGGGAGACGGAAACCTGAAAAGTGGGTTGCGGGGTTGAGTGGCTGGAGCCGCCTCCGCACCCCGAAACAATTATGGCAAGGGCTATCCACGCAACTGCCCTCTTCACACTGATCCCCCTCCAGAGGCGTCTGTTGCTGGCAGATGCCGCCAAGCATACCTTCCGGAAGGCGGCTCGTCAACCCCAACAGGCGCTTTGGGTATGCTACTTCCCTATACCGGTGGTGGTAATGGAAATCTGTCGGGAAAGACGCGCCGCGAACCGATGTAAGCAACGATGGGGCTGGCCACTGCGGCCGGCCCCATCCTCATTAGGTTATGGTTGTCGAGATCGCCCGGCAAAGCACCTGTCGGCCGAACCCGAAGGCTGGGTTAGGGTTGTTCGCGGACAACGCCGGGACTCCGACTGCCTGCCGCCCCCCGGTGGAGGTCTTGCCGCCGGAGCGGCAAGACCCTATTCCCCGAAGTTAGCTGCTATTTATTGACCACCGATATGGTGGGGTACGTGCTCCCTTGGTTGTCGACAATCACCACCTGGCTACTGGAAACGACGACGCCCGTGACGATCCCAGGATGGTCCGAGCTGATGATGGTTCCATCGGAATTCACCGTGATCGTGGAGGTGCCGGTCTGATCGGCCTGCTGGTAGCTGGTTGACGTGGAGTCATTGATGGAACTGACACCGCCGCTCCCGTTCAGAGTCGCCATTCCAGTCCCTGCCTCCGCGCCTTGGCTGACCAACTCAACCTCGCCCTGAAACAGAGTGCCCGAGACAGAGGCCACGCTGAATGGGCTTCCGGTCTGCGCTTGGACCTGTCCGCTGCCAGCACCCGTGTCCGTATCAACCATGAAGCCGTTGTTGGCAGAGGAGAAATAGGCAACAGGAGGATGGTTTCCGCAACCGCTGCCGCTGAGCGTCATCCTGCCATTGGCGGCGACCGAATAAGTGCAGATCGCGGTGTTAGGAGTGTTCCAGGTACCCGCGTCGTCCTCGTAAATGGTGGCCGTTAGGGAGCCGCTTCCATTGGCGCTGACGAGTCCAAACTGCGCTCTCCCTCCCGATCCGCCGCTGTTCAGCCCCGTCATAAAGAGGGCCAGGTTGCCGCTCACCGAACTGTTGCTGAAGGTTCCGCTCTGGCCTAGCACCTCGCCGGCAACAATCGGGCTGGTCCCAGGGGTATCCGTGCTTAGACTGAGGAGTTGCATACTGGATACCATGTAAAAAACATCAGTGGAGGTTGGTCCGCTTGCGACGGCCGTGGTTCCGGTCAAGCGGCCGTTGGCGTCAACGCTGCCGTACGTGCCGGTCATGCCCGTATAGTGGCTTAAAGTTCCGGCATCGTTGACGTCCTCTTCGCCGCTACTGAAGTTGCCGCCGCTGGCAGTCAGAACCCCCGCGCTGGCGATGCGGCCTGGAGTAGAGTTGGAGTCCACCCCCGAACTGCTGAAGACATAGTTGCCGCTGGGCGCGGTGAAAGGTGTGGTCTGTTGCAGCAACTGGCCGGTCGCGATATAGGCGCTTGAGGTTGGCGCCTCCCACTCGATCATGCGGCCTTTCGTCGCTTTACCTGACGAGATGGAGCCCAGAGCGAAGCGAGTGGTGAAGGTGCCAAAGGAAGTTACGATTGTGGCGCAGCCACGGTTGTCCGAACCCACCGAGTAGGAGCTCGCGGTGGTATTGATGGTGGCGGAATGGACTCCCAGAGCGCCGTTGGTGTCAGCCTCGCCGGCAGTCATCTTTCCTGTGCCGTCGGCCGTGAAGGCTCCCACCACAGCCAGGAAGCCTGAAGAGTTAAATCCACTCAGGCTGAACGCGTAATGCCCGGTCAGAACCGACTCATTCCCCGAGCTGGTGCAAGCCGCCACCGTGCTGATGGTGATGCTCAGCGACTGAGTCGCAATCAGGGGCGTCGGCGTCGTCGAATCCGTCACCGTCACGGTGAAGTTGGACGTGCCGGTGGCCGAGGGCGTACCCGAAATCACGCCGGTGGACGTGTTGAGGCTTAATCCCGGCGGCAGCGAGCCGACAGTAATGCTCCAGGTGTAAGGCGGAACGCCGCCGCTAACCCCGACCGTGCCGCTGTAATCTGCGCCTTCCACGCCGCTGGACAGAGACGTCGTGGTAATGCTCAACGCCCCTCCGCTCGCCCCATCGATCGTAATACTCAGGGACTGGCTCTTGGTCTGGGCCGTGGGCGTGGTCGAATCCGTCACCGTCACGGTGAAGTTGGACGTGCCGGTGGCCGTAGGCGTGCCCGAAATCACGCCCGTGGAGGTATTGAGGCTTAGCCCCGCCGGCAGCGAGCCCGCGACGCTCCAGGTGTAGGGCGTCACGCCGCCAGTGGCTGCAAGAGTCTGGCTATAGCCTGTGCCCACCGCACCATTGGGCAATGACGTCGTGGTGATGGCCAATACCGCATAGATCGTGATGCTCAATGCCTGGGTTTGGACCTGCGGCGTGGGCGTGGTCGAATCCGTCACTGTCACGGTGAAACTGGCCGTGCCCGCGACCGGATGCGCGCCAGTGATCGCGCCCGTCGACGAATTAAGGGTCAATCCCAGCCCAGTGAGTGCGGTAGTGCCCGCGGTGTCGGTGCTCCACGTGTAAGGCTGCGTGCCACCGGCAGCCGCGACCGAGGCGCTGTAGCTCGTCCCCACCTGGCCGTTAGGCAATGACGTGGTGGTGATGGTCAACGGCGGGTTATTGATGGTAATGCTCAGTGCCTGAGCCGCACTCAGGGGCGTCGGCGCCGAATCGGTCACCGTTACGGTGAAGTTTGACGCGCCGGTGGCCGTAGGCGTGCCCGAAATCACGCCGGTGGACGTGTTGAGACTTAATCCCGCCGGCAGCGAGCCGACAGTAACGCTCCAGGTGAGCGTCCCCGCGCCGCCAGTGGCAGCAAGAGTCTGGCTGTAGCTGGCGCCCACCACTCCGCTTGCAAGTGATGTCGTGGTGATGACCGGGGCCGGCGAAACCACGACCGTGGACGACGCCAACATAGCCGTGTTCGTAATGGATTTGGCGGTCACCGACACGGTTAAATTCGAGGTTACCAACGCCGGCGCGGTGTAGGTCGCCGCGGTCGTCGTGGTGTTTGACAAGGTTCCGCAGGCCGCGCCCGTGCAGCCGCTTCCAGAGAGGCCCCACGTCACCCCCGCGCTCGCGGGGTCGTTGGCCACGGTAGCGGTGAAGTTCACGCTTTGTCCCTGGTCGATATTGCTCTGCGCCGACGGCGCGAGGCTTACAGTAATCGCTTTAACCAGGACCGCGACCGACGCCGTTTTCGTCGCGGCAGACTTCGAAGTCGCGGTCACCGAAACGGTCAAATTCGAACTGACCGACGCCGGAGCGGTGTAGGTCGCAGAGGTCGTCGTGGTGTTTGTTAAGGTCCCGCAGGCCGCGCCACTGCAACCGCTTCCGGAGAGGCTCCAGGTCACTCCCGCGCTGGCGGTATCGTTGGTCACGGTAGCCGTGAAATTCACGGTCTGCCCCTGGTCGATACTCTGCTGAGCACTGGGTGAGATTGCCACCGAAATTTGCGGGACTGGCGGCGTTGAACTACCACAACTTGAAAGGAATATAGCAAGAACTATAAACCCAATGGCCCTCTTCACTGTGACATACCTCCATTTTCGATATTTCGCGTTTCTGTGGCTGCTTACAAAAATTTTGACTGATGGTACTTTTAACGGAGTGTTGCGTCAAT
This sequence comes from Acidobacteriota bacterium, assembly GCA_021784615.1. Taxonomy (GTDB): domain Bacteria; phylum Acidobacteriota; class Terriglobia; order UBA7540; family UBA7540; genus JAMCXS01. The sequence continues at coordinate 19,670 of JAJYHU010000345.1, forward strand.
AGAACTAAAGTTCAGAAGATATTAAATTGCAAACTGGTAAACGCCAGGAAGGATATCCCTCCACGCGGACTGAGAGCCAAGGCCTCCACGTGTTTGGGATGGCGGCGTGCTTGCTCAATCCGACTTCACGGAAGATCTTACGGGTTTACGACCGGCGCGGGAGGATTCGGGGTTGCGGGACGGAGTGATTTTCGATGATCGAGAAGCTTTTCAAACCGGTGCGGCAGACCTTCGCGAACCGCGACCTGGCCCAATTCATACTTGAAATCCATAACCTGAGCCCCCTCGAGGCCCAGGGTTACCAGGCCTTCGATATCGAGTCCCTTCTCGGCCTCATCCAATTCATCGGGATTCGAGAAAATGGCGGGAGACCGCGGCATGAAACGCGGGCAGCAATCCTCGAAGGGTTCGCAGGAAATCTCATAGGTTCCGATGCGGCGCGCCAGGCGCAAAATTTCTTCCTTGTCATCGCCAGCCAGCGGCCGGTAGATGGGCAGGTCCAGTCCCCGGTCAACGGCGGCGAGGTTATGCAAAGTCTGCGAGGCAACCTGCGAGACGCTGTCACCCGTCACCAGGCCCAGGGCGCGCTCGGGACGGCAAATTTCGCGGCTGATGCGAGCCATCATGCGGCGGTACAGCAACACTCGAAGACTTTCGCGAGCGCCACCCACAATTTGTCTTTGCACCGAGTCAAAAGAGATCAAGTAAAGGCGGGAAGTAAACTGATAGGGAGTGAGGGTGCGCACGATTCGCTCCGCGACGGGCTTTGACGATCCCCGCGAAACCGACGCGCCGCCGTAGAAGTGGGCAAAAGTCAGATGGGCGCTGCGGCGCATCATTTTGTACGCGGCAACCCCGGAATCAAACCCGCCGGAAAGCAGCATCACCAACCGGCCGCCGGTCGCCGCAGGCAGCCCGCCGGCGGCAGGAACCCGCTCGGCATAGACGAGAATCTTGCCCGGAATCGCTTCCACCCAGCAGGTTACTTCCGGGTCTTTGAGCCGGACTTGAACGTCGGCGTTTTTCGATCGCAGGAACGTGAGAATTTCGCATCCAAGTTCGCGCTCCAGGCCCATCGTGCGGAGTCCCAAAACAGGATCGGCAATCTTGGCGCGCACCCGAAAACTGCGCGGCTTCATCGGGTCCAGCATGCGGCAAGCGCAGTCAACCATCTCCGGCATTCCACCGAACACTTCCCAGGCAATGCCGATGTAGGTGACGCCAAAAACCTTTTGCAGCCGTTCAATCATCAGCGGCAGCAAAGCTTCCTCAGGCACGGCCACCAGCAGCCGGTCTGCCACGTGCTCCACGCGCTGATTCGGCAAATCCTCCAAGGTGCGCTTCACCGCGGCGATCAAGCGGCTCAGGAAAAAGTTCTTGTTACCTCCCTTGAGCCAGATTTCATGGTAGTGCAGGACTAAAACCCTTTTGTTTACGCCCGGCATCGTCGTGCTTTCATGCTCAGAAAAACCTGTTCAGACAAACTCCAAACCTCCCGGCCATCCCAAAATCGTTCCGCGGAATATTCCACTCAAGCGCAACGAATCAGATCCCGATCTCTCATGCGTATCAACGGTTAAATCTAGGATATCCGCATTCGCACGGCTCAGCAAGCAAACGGCCCTTGCGCCAGATGTGAAATGCTTGCCGATGCCTGCGCCGCAAAGGATTGTAACGCCAGAGAATGGATCTCCGCGACGATAAACAAAAAGACGGCATATTTGTACGTTATAATGCCCCTGGCCAGGCAAGAAGAAAACGGCGCAAAATCCAAACCTCAATGGACCACGCGGCATGACGCGAGTTCAGGGCATCTCGATAGCAATCCTCAGCCTTTGGGTGGGCTGGACCTTATTCATGTGGTTTGCAGCCACTCGAAGCTTCAGGACCGCCGACCAGGTTCTGAAGTCTCCGGCGCCTGAGTTCAGCCGCATCGTGCAAGGCCTTGGCCCGGAACGCACACGCGAAGTTCTGCGCTATCTTGCTTCTGAAATAAACCGGACCTACTTCCGCGCTTATGGCTGGGGCCAAATTGCGCTGGGAAGCATTCTTCTGGTCCTCGTGTACTTCAAGGCGCCACGGGACACCTTCGCGCTGGCGGTCGTGGCGGGCATGGTCTTTCTGGTTCTTGTCTTGACGCTCGGAGTGATGCCGCAAATCATCGCGCTCGGGCGGAACATCGATTTCCTGCCGCGGAGCCCTGCGCCGCCGAACTACCAGCGCTTCTGGAAGCTGCACGCCATTTTTACGGGTCTGGATGGGGCAAAATTGCTGGCGGGCGTTGTTCTCCTGGTGCGCCTGATCGCCTTCTGGTAATAGAAATCTTCGCCAGCGAGTTTGAGTGAAGTCCGCAGAGATCGCGCAGCTTGACAGGTTCTGGCGCCGATGGCAACATTGAATCTGTCGCCGGAATCATCATTTCCCTTCTTCAAACAGGAATGTCCGAGTCGACGCCCACAGTTGCCGAAGTGGCGGAACTGGCAGACGCGCTACATTCAGGGTGTAGTTCCCGTCAGGGAGTGGAGGTTCGAGTCCTCTCTTCGGCACCATATGTCAAAAAATTTCCAGAAAAACAAGGGAATCCACGCCCTGCAAGCATTTGCGAGGTTTTCTTGTTCTTCTCTCCTGTCTCAGTAGTCTCTCTTGGGGATTTTCATGGATATTCCTGTCGCCGGGCATGGCGATTTACAACCAGGCGGCGTCGGCCGACGTCATTCCCCATCTCCTGTCTCACAACCCCCGGATGCCTAGCCTCTGAAACTCTGCCTCGCCTTGCACGGATAAAGAAATGGGGAAAGTCCTTGAAGGCTTCCCCCGGATACCCCTTCAATATGACAGATCGGCATGAGGCATTGCTGGTCCCTCTTTATTGCGATTTCAAGGTATAGTGCCCAGGCTGATCGAGGTGAACGATAGCCCGCCGGCCGTCCTCTGCAGGAGTGGCGGATTCCGTGCGGCCGTTCACCTGGATCGCCATCCCGGCCTGCGTGACCGGCATGGAAACGGTCGCGTCTGTGCCAGGCGGCAAATCGACGGTGGCGCTTAAGCCGTGGGCGCCAGCACGGTAGTCCACCTTGATCAGGCCCCGAGGCGTGGGCTCAGATCCTTTTGCCCACTTGAGCCCGGCAAGTTCGGGGCGGATCGTGACTTGTGTAAACCCAGGCGCGGCGGGCCTAATTCCCAGAACGTACTGCATGAGCCATATTGTCGGGCCGCTGGACCAGCCGTGAGCCAAGCTTACAAAATAGCCCCGCCCATTATCGGCGCGCAGGCTTCCATGCCATCCATGCATCGGCAGCCCCTCCTGGTACCCTTCCCAGGTGCTCGTTGCTCCTCGGCGCACCATGCCTCCCCAATACTTGCGAATCCAATCCAGGGCGGCCTTATAGTGGCCCGCCGAAGCCATCGCCGAGATGACGTAATAGTTGTAATAGGGTGTGATACGAAACTGGTTGCGGCGGGAAAGGACCTTGCGCCAGATGGCCCCGGTTTGAGCTTTGTCCGCCAGACCCGAATAAATGGCCATGGCGTTCGGCTGCCAGCGTTCGCCAAACGTTTCCGATTGCGAATCGAGCATATATTTAAGAGCGGCGCTGCGAATTGCCCTGGCCTGTGCCGCAAAGCGGTCAGCATTGGATGAATCCCCCAGTTGCCGCAGGAGCCATGCGCCTTCCCGAAAAGCTGCGTAGAATTCGAACTGCGTGGCCCGCTGGGCATCGGGCGCAAACTCGCTGAGCGGCAGCTTGGAGTTGGGGAGAAGTTGAGGAGCCAGGCCCGGCGACCAATCGACAAAGATACCGGCGCGATGGCGATCGGTAAAGACGCTCCGGCTATCGAGCTCGCTGGCCATATAGTCAAGAAGCTGGACGAGTGGCTGATGAATGGCGCGCAGATAGTTGAGGTCGTCGAAATGCCGGTAATAATCCGCTTCGCCCATCACCCAGAAGGCCGAGTAACCAGGAATGCCATTCACATCGCGATCCACCGGCTGCCCGGCGTCGCGGATGAGGTAATCCATGGTCTGCTGCATCAGGAAATGATCGGCAAACACCGCGTCGATCACGTGCCCGCTCACATCCAGGTCGCCCATCCACCGCGCCCGGTCGCGCTTGGGGGCGTCCCAGATGTCATCCTGCATGCAGAGATGGTCCGTGTAAGCGCCCAGGTCCCAGATGCGATTGAGAAGCGGGTCAGAAGAGTCAAAAGAGCCGCGATAGTCCACAGGATAATAGATGTCATCCAACAGGATGGCTTTGAAACGCAACGGAGAAGCGCCGCCGAGAAAAGTCACCTTAGCGTAACGGAAGGCGCTTTTGGGACCGTAGGCGGTGGCGTGCGGTGGCACATCAAGCTGGGCAATGCCAAAGTAGGGTTGGTGCAAGGTCTCGCCCAGGGATTCTCCGTATTGGAGGGCGAGACGCATGGATGCGTCTGAATCGGATACAACTTCAAGCCGGCCTGCGGCTTCACGCCCGAAATCAAGCATCACGCTGGGATACTCCATCTTCATCGCTCCGGCGGGAGGTAGATCCACAATGAAATCGCGCTGCGGAGGGGCGGAGAGCTGATTTCCTTTGGCCGCGAGCACGTTCGTGTTATGGAATGCGCCGAGCCCTCTGAAGACGTCCACCGCTGCTGCTCGCACGGGTACGCGAGCCAGAAATGGAGAGATGCCGTCATAGCCGGGCCACCGATACATTCCAGTATCCTGATTGCCCTGGAAGAAATCGATGTTGCTTTCGATCCCTCCCAGCACGGTTGCAGACTGCCAACTGCTGTCGTCATATCCGGGCTGGTCCCATCCGGTTTGCTCCTGAGGGCTGTATTTCCAGCCGCTGCCGCTCATAAGAATGGCCGGTCCGTTCTCCTCCGGTGGCCGTGGCAAGATTTTCACGACCAGCCGCCGCCAGCCGCCGGCCACGGCAAGCGCGAGCACGTTACGCCCGACGCGAAGCGACCCGTTTACATTGACAATCAAAACTTGAACACGGATTATTCCGGAGATCAAATTCCGGCGAGCGTTAGCCAAGAGTCGGCCGTTCAGATAGACTCGCATATCCAGGGGCCCAGCCGCGTAAAGCGTCGCTGTGCTGGGAGCGCTCTTCAAATCGAAGCTGCGGCGAAAATAAATCCATTGCGGTGCTTCTCCGAAACGTCCGAAAGCACCGGCCGTCTTCTCCTGTCCCTGGGCCCAGATGTACTGCTCAGGCAGCGGAGTGTGGATCGAAGACTCGAGCGCCGGAGCAAGAATGCCACGCGTC
>JAJYHU010000289.1 GCA_021784615.1 Acidobacteriota bacterium
GCCCTTGAAATGGCTGGCCGGCGATTTACGACCCTCGTGGCCTTGTACGAGCCTTTCCCCTCCAACCAACTGCTTGCCCTGATGGAGGAATTTTTGCGCGGCGGCGGGCGCGTGGTGTGGTCCGGGCCGCCACCCTTGCTGAGCCTGGAGGGCGACCGGGTGCTCGACCGTTGGGAAGCGATGTTCGGCGCCGACTATCTTCTGGGGTCTGCGGAAGTAGCGTGGGAACGGGTCGCTGCCGACGGAATTGCCGTTCCGGGCCAGTTGGTTGGCTTTGAAGGCGCTTTGGCGAAGGTGAATTCTCAATTAATCCTCACCGATTTCCTGGTGGATCACATCTATCCCGTCAAGCCGCGCCCCGGAACAACCGTTGTCGCCCGGGTTAAGAAGTGGATCACAGGGACGCGCCGGGGGAACGCCACGTTCCTGGGATATCGGCCGCGGGACGACCAGTCGCAGAGCTTGGGGTACGATGTTGGCAACCTGTTCGAAGTCCTGGAGGCTCTCGGCAGTTATGCTCCGACGGGCAAGTTCCCGGGTGTCAACGACAACACCGAATACCTGTCGCGCACGGGCGCATACCTTGCCTGCCGCTTTCCGAACGGAGCCATTGCCGTTGCGCCGCACTTGAAACACGTTGAAGAAGGCTGGCAGGGAGGGTTCGCAAGAAATCTTGAGCAGGACAAACGCTACATGGCGCTTCACCCGCCGCCGTCCCAAGCCATTCGCCTCCAGGAATTCCGCGTGAACGGCCACACCGTCAGCTTTTCGGGCGAGCACGCAATGGCGTTCCGGGTTGATGGCCAAGGGAACCTCGCGGCCTTTGCCGGACGGAAATGCCGCGAGATTACGGTCGACGGACGCACAACATCCTTTGCCGATCACGATATGGACGTGATCGGCTGGGCGCGTGTAGCCGAGGCGAGGCGCGTCGAGGGTGGCGCAGTAATCCAGATCATGGCCTCGGGCCAAGGCACTGTGCGCATCCCGGCAGAGGGGCTCGGGCTGCCGCAGAAACTCACTCTTTACGCCGAAGGCCCAAAACCAGGCAGCCGCGGGGATCAAGTTCCCTGCCGCCGCGAAAATGGCGCTCTGGTCTTTGAAGCCACCCGGGAACTCTCCGGCCGCTGGCTGTACGGTGTAGTCTGAACAGAAAAGCAGAAACCGGTGACACCCCGCGGGTGGCGGGAATCAGAATGACTGCCAAGAGGCGCTCGACTCAAACACTGACTCGCCGTGGCCGGTGCGGAGGTTTGTAAGCGTAAGGCAATAGAGACGGCCGCGGTTGAAGCTTCCCTCCAGGCTGTGGAGCGTGCCGGTCCACGTCAAATGGAGGCCGCCACGAAAATCGGTGCTGCTCGTGTCGGGCGCGCCGAGCGCCTGCTCGACGTCCTGCATGGAGGGCGTGCTGCGCAGGGTTTGCGGGTGCGAAGGCATGTTGCCGTTCGCCGAGGGCGGCGCAACGCTGCGGCCTGAAGCGTCAACGACCACGGACTTGAAGAACTCCTTGATGCGGCTCTCGCGCTCGTCCAGCCTGGCGGCTGCTTTGGTTTTCTCCATTCGCGGCAGGTAGATCTTAATGAAGGCAAAGAGCCCAGCGATGATCACAAGCTGAATCACGATCACCCGCTTGGGCATGCCGCCGGAATCGGAAATTCTCACTGCCGAATGCCTCCACCTTGCAGAATCTCAGGTCTCCTGCTGGCAACCACAGCATGCTTTCTACGCCGTAGGCTTGTAATGCCTTGGCCCGCAAAAGGCTCAAGCCGCGAACCCGATCCCGTAGCCTGCTCTATTTCACGCGCAACGCAATAACCGTGTCCACCGGATTCCATGTGACGGCTTTGGGCAGCGTCAGGCGATATCCGGAGGAATCAGACCGGAGTTTAACTGCCTCCCCGCTGAGCAACCCCGCCCGGCGGAATTTGACGCCGTTCGCGGGCTTGCTGATTTGCAAGGTGGCGCCCGAGGGTGGCATCAGCACATGGAGATACACGGTTCTGCCGTCAAGGCTATCCACCGCAACGCCCCATTTGGGTTTTTGCGCGGCAGCCTCACCGGAAACATACGCCCGGCTGGGTACCGTGTTGTAAATCGCTTCCGCGTTGGCCTTGACCAGTTTGCCCAGAGCCGCAAGGCCCTCCGCGACGCCGCTCTCCCACTGGTTATTGGAATACGGGCTGCTGGCGTAGACCACGCCTCCATTCTGTTCGCCCTGGGTTGCGATGCTACAGATCAGAAAGCGGTACATGCTGGCCGGCGTGTACTGGAGCTTTCCTCCGGTGGCAATCCAACCCTTGGCGATGACGATCGCGACCTGGCGCTCGGAGGTACTGTAGAGGTGCGGCGCCGGGTTATGGTCAAAAAGCTTGTCGTTTTCGCCGCCCACCAGCGTGGATGGCGGCTTGCTGATGTTTTCGTTGACCCAGATCGCTGCTCCCGGAGTGTAACGCTCCATGATCCTCTGCACCGTTACGCCATTCGAGCTCCCTCCATTGCCGTCCTCCCAGTAACCCGCGATATCCTTCCCGTAACGCCGGCCGATTTCATCAAGAATCCGGTAGTAAAGCCTGTTCCACTTTGGATCGTAGGGCATGCCGCCGTGAAACGACGGCGAGCAATATCCGGCGCTGATCAGTTTCTGGAGCATCGGCTGGGTAAAGTCGTGCCGGTCATCGGGATGAACGTAGAGCACCAGCCGGATGTGCTCACGGTTCAATGCCCGCGCCAGATCGCCCACCAGGTCGCGCCGGGGAACGCGGTCCGGGAAAAGTGCGCCCCAGACCTGGCTTGGATACAGCGGAGTCAGGCGCCAGTGCATGGAGGCGATGATGACGTACTGCGCGCCCATCGATTTGGCAGTCTGCACAATGCCGTTGACGTCCAAAGCATTGGCAAAGGCGCTGACATCCTGGATCGGCGGCCTGCCCGGAGCGGCTTCCGTAATACCGTAGACGTAATGGATAAACAATCCCAGCTTGGCGTTCGCAAGTTGCTCGCGCGGGGATTCGCCGGCGCGGAGTCCTGCCGGGTTGAGGACTGTCAAAAGAAAAAACAGAACTCCCGCTACAAGCGGAAGCATACGGCGCGGCAACATCCGAAAACTCGACATGAAATAGCTCCTTGAACGAAACCACCGACTGGCGCAGACGCTTGCATTGTAGCGGCTCGGGTCTCACAACGCGAGGGATTACTGCCGCCGCAGACCAGTCCCTCCGGAAATCGCCGAGCCCCCAGATCGGCCTCTGTGTCAGCCCGCATTGGGGGGCGTCCCCGGAATCCTAAATCGGCACGTTCGCACGATTTCCCCTGGTGGAATCTCAGGTTTCCTGCGGGCGACCACGACGTGCTCTCTATGCCGTGGGATTCGTAATGCCTTGGCCCTCGAAAGCCCTACGGCAAAAGCCGGAAGCGTGGCTACCAACCCCTAATCCCTGTACCCTGATTTGGGCTGCCAAGCAGAAGAAAAGGTGCTCTGGCTGAACCCCTGGGAAATCCCACCCGTTTTGGCATAGCGATAAAGCGCCGCCAGGAAAATGCCCTGCGCGGAGGAATTGACCACGGCCAGCACGACAAAGTAAACAACCATCAGCGTGGCCCCGATCGTCGCTCCGTAGGCGCCGGCAAGAGAACTTCCGAGAAGCGGCAACAGGATTCCCGGCAAAGCCAACAGGAAGAAAATCAGCCCAAAGCTGAACGTCCCCACGACTTCCTCGCCCCAGTTTTTGCGGAACAATTCAATGGAGCGCTCGACGGCCTCCACGGGACCGAGATCTTCAAAAGCCAGCACCGGTACCACAAAAAAAGTCGCCAGCGTCCACGCCATTCCGACGATGCCCGCGACAAGGCGTCCGATGAAGCCCGACCGCTCCTCAATCATTCTGAGGAGCATGCCCACGGTCGCAGCCACCAGCGCCCACTGGAAAATCACGCCCAGGCGCCGCCAGGCCACGCGCAAACCGTCACGCACAGTAGGATTTCCGTCTTCCAGTCGCGCCGATGCGGCGCTTACCAGGGCCGTATTGAAAAAAATGATGACAAAGTAGTTGACCAGATAAAGAAGAAAGACGAACCCGGCCAGCATGGCGTGGCTGGGGCGCCAAGCCAACTGCTCGGCGGCTGCAGCCTGGATTTGCGGATAGGCATACAAACCGCCGGCCCCCAGGATGGACGCAGATACCAGAATGCAGGAGACGGCCGACAGGATCGGCAACAACATCAGTTCTTCGTCTTTGTTAAGAATGGCAAAACTTTGCTTGACCAAGGCCCAGCTATTCGAAATTTTGTCCATCTCTTGGCTCCTTATCAGTGGCTGGAGTTGCAGCAAAAAGGATCATCCGGAACCGGGCCCCGGCCGACCAAAGCCGGTTCCCTTTCCAACTAAATTTCTATGATAATATGCACTCTCGCAATCCGTGCAGCAAGGCTTTTTCGGCGTACCGAATATACAGGGGAGATGGAATATGAAGCTGATGAAATTGTTGTTGATCTCGTTCTTGCTGAGCGGGGCTGTTGCGTTTTCTCAGACCGAGCCTGACACCGTTAGGCCCATCTTGAAGCGCCCGCTTCAATCCAAGGAAGTTGTCACTTTCCAGCTTCAGCAATTCGTGCTGAAACACGCGCCAAAGCTTCCCCACCCCGCAAGCGCCGCCCAATGGACCGCTGAGGCCGGCCAGATCCGGCAACGCGTCCTGCGGGAAGTCGTGTTCCATGGATGGCCAAAGGATTGGGTGAATTCCTCGCCCCAATTCGAAGACTTGGGAACCCTCTCTTCGGGTAAGGGATTCCAAATTCATAAGCTCCGCTACGAAATTGTTCCCGGGTTCTACACGGTCGCCCTGCTGTACGAACCGGAAACACTGACGGCCAAGATGCCCGCCGTCCTGAATACAATGGGGCACTATGCCGATCTCGGTTACGCTCCGGCGTTCGAGCAAAAACTGTGCATCAATCAGGCGCTGAGGGGCATCATTGCGCTGAACCCGGAGTGGATCGGGATGGGAGAAATGAACGTCCAAGGAAACGTCCACTGGCTTCTATCGCAGCTTGACCTGGTGGGAGCGAACGGCGTAGGACTGTTCTACCTGGCGATGCGGCGCGGCCTGGATTATCTCTACAACGATCCGCACGTGGATCGCAACCGGATTGGAGTGACGGGATTATCGGGAGGAGGCTGGCAAACGATCTTCTTGAGCAGTCTTGACCCAAGGGTCAAGGTCTCTATTCCGGTTGCCGGGTACACCAACATCCTGGGGCGGGACGTGCGTGTTATCGCGGGAGAGCCGGGCGACATTGAACAAAACCCAACGGATCTTCTGACCGTTGCTGATTACGATACGCTCACAGCCCTGCGCGCTCCTCGACCCACCCTGTTGATTCACAATGCGGAGGATAATTGCTGCTTCCGGGCTCCTCTGGTCAAGCCCTACAACTATGATCAAATCAGGCCTTTTTTTATGTTATATGGCAAGGAAGGCGACTTCCAATTTCATCAAAATACCAACATCTCAGCGCATAACTATGGCCAGGACAATCGAGAGGCGGCTTATCGCTTCTTTGACA
>JAJYHU010000012.1 GCA_021784615.1 Acidobacteriota bacterium
CGGTGAGCACCTGCGGGCCTTCCCCCTGTCGGACTGGACCGAGCTCGACGTGTGGCGCTACATCGAAAGGGACGAAGTCGAGATCCCGGACCTCTATTACGCATCCAAGTTCATTATTTTACGCCGAACGGGGCCGGACACGTGGGCTGTGGAACTGAGGGCTGACCAATTGCCGCCGAGAAACAGCTCAGGTTACATAGGTATCGAATTCCTCTCCAACTGCCCGTCATATGGCTATGGTCTCAGCTTTTACCATCACATTTTCGCTGATGACCCCTCAAACATTTTTAACAACCGTCCATACTTCACAGTTTCCGTCACTTACTTGAACCCGGAAGGGCATATGGAAGGTTCCGAGACAGAGGTTAGCTGGAACCCGAAAGTTCGTCGGTTTCAGGAATTCGATTACGAAGCTGGAATGTTCAAGCCGGAGACAAGAAACCCACCCCGTCTTAAACTATGTGGGCCCTCGGCGCATGGCTCGCCCGTCGCGCCACGAGCGGGGCCACGGTCAATGATTTTCCGACCGCGGGCTTTTGCTTGGAGAGCCTACCTATTTAGCGGGTAGCCACAGTCAGCAGGTAGCCACACTCAGTGATTTGCTGAGTGTGGGCTTTTAGCGCGGGAGAATCCCATGGTCCATCAAAAAGCGGATTGACCTTGGCTACCAGCTAAGAAGGTCGGACCTGGCGGGGCTGGCATCATCACGTCACCTTGGTTATGTTGGCTGATGCTTTCCTCATCCTGGAAGGACATCGCTCCCAAAAACACTTCTGGGTGGACGCTGCCGCAGACGCGCCGTGAGATCCAACGCGTGTTATTCACTTGGACCGGATATTGCGCGTATTGTGGCAGCGATCTTCGGAGATGCAATCGAGCACCATAACTTAACGGAGTATGATTAATTACTCCGGATGGATGCCGCGTTACGTTGTTGTGCGAATTTACCGATTTCTGGAATTCAACAAGAGGCAACTACGTCCATAGTTTCTGACGGAGAGTCCGCTATGTTGAGAAGGGGGAAAGGATGAAGAAAAGCCGTGTACTTATTCCGTTGGTGATGACTGCAGTTTTAATTACCGGCGGTGCGCGAGTTTTTTGTTCCCAGGGATCTTCTGGCATTAAAGTTGAGGTAAGTCCAAAGCACGAAATCCGATACATTTCGGGAAAAACTGTTTATGTGGAAAGCCTACAGCAGGGGCGTTGGGTGGATCGTTATTGGAGCGCTGATGGGCGAGTCGACCCCAGCAAGTTTTGGACTGGCGATAATGCCTTTGAGATTCGCGTGAAGAACAGGCCCACTCCCCCGACGGTTCCAGGGACATCGCTGTCGATGGGCTGGCAGTGGGTTTCGTCTTCCGAGACGCCCGGGAGCCGCCCAGGAACTCGCGACTCGGTCGTCGAGCTATACAGCCTCATCTATCCAATTGACATCAAGGTGCACACACTCCTGGACGGGACGCCGGTATTGACGCGCTGGCTGGAAATCACCAACAAGTCGAGCGGACCGCTGGCCTTAACCGCGCTGTCCCCTTGGTGTGGACGCCTTTGGGCCGCGGACGCTCCGATCACGCTCGGCCACTCGATGAGGTGGGACGACCAGTGGGCAGGCTGGATCGGGTGGACTCCCCTCACCGAGGGAAGCAACGCCTTCGATCAGGACCGTGGCCTCGCTTGGGATGACCCCTATTTTCTTTTGCATAATACGTCTCGCGGCGAATATTTTTTTGGCCAGCTCGCCTGGCCCGTAAATTATCACATGAAGTTTTACCGGGGCCATGACGGCGTTTCGTTTTCCATCGGACCTTCCTCGTTTAACGCCCTGAGGGTTATTCCGCCGGGGAAAACGATCACGACTCCCGCCGTGCATCTGGGTCCGGTAAAGGGTGATTTCGATCAAACGGTGCAGGCGATGCATCAACACATTCGCCGGTCGGTTCTCCCAACCCGTGACTTGAAGCGAAGTTACCTGATCCAGTATCTGTTCCCCGAGGACCAGCCGCTTACCGTTTACCACGGCGATCAATATAATATGGCGAATGTCGAGAAAGTGATGGACGTGGCGGCCGCGGCGGGCGCAGAAGTTTTTATCCTGGACGGCCCGACGTGGTGCGAGACATACGGCGACTGGCTGACACCGAACCTGAAGGCCTTCCCGAACGGCTTAGGCCCGCTCGTCGAGTACGCTCACAAGGAAGGTTTGCTTTTCGGGCTCTATGCAGAAACAGAAGGCGGCCGCAATGGCTATTGCGCGGACGGTGTTTGCATCAAGGATTGGCCGCAGAGCGAGGTCTACAAAGAGCATCCCTGGTGGTTTGTTCAACCCAACAGCGTTCTGAACCTTTCAATCCCTGCGGCTGGTACATACTTCCGCGGGATTCTGGCCCAGATGGCCGATCACTACCACTTAGACCTCTACCGCCACGATTTCAATTCTCCCTTGCGGGGCCGCGGTTCTGAAACAAAGCGCGACGGTTTTCTGGAGAGCGATTATTGGCGCCACTATCAAGCCTTCTACAGCGCCTTCCAGCATCTGCATAAAACACATCCCGACTTGATCCTGCAGCAGGCCTCGGCAGGGGGGACAAGGCTCGATCTGGACACTGTCGGAACGTTTTCCGAGAACTACACCACAGATCGCGCATCGTTCCCTGACCTATTCCGAACCGCGGCAGGAGTCAGTGTCTTCTTGCCACCCGAAATCCTCGTCTCCCCGAATGGGATGTCCCGTGATTTGCCGGATACCATCACCTCGCTCCGGGGTATTTATGCGCTTGGCAATACGCCCATGATTTTCAACGGCATTCTTCCCAAAAGTTTGGAGAACTTCAAGCCTGCCCTTCGCCAGCTTTACGTGCGTTATGCCAAGTTGTATAAGACGTTCATCCGGCCGCTCTTGCCGACCTGTCGCGTTTACCATTTTGCTCCGATCAATGCCACAAGCGGGTTTGACGCGGATGGATGGCTGGCCATGGAGTTCACGTCGCCGAACGGGCGGGAAGGCTGGGCCACAATTGTCCGGCTAAACAAGCAGAAGCCAAACACTTACCTGTTCAAGGCGAAAGGACTTAACCCGGCGGCAAAATACCAGGTGACTTCCGATAATACCGGCAAAACGACCGAAATGGACGGAGGGCGCCTGATGCAGGAGGGGGTGTCCGTTCACACAACAGCCGACGTGGCTTCAGAACTGCTGCTTTTCAAGACAAAGGTGGCCCTGCACAGATGACTCGAAAGCAACCCCGCGGGAAAGGCCCGACCTCGCGCCACGCGGGGGCGGAACTGAAATCGCTCGCACCCGGGGAGCGTGTTACGCGTCCTGCCAGGGGCGCGGTGTCTCTAAAAATCAGTTTGACGCGGCATCGCGCTTTCAGAGATGGCTACCCGCTCCCGAAACCGGACGCGTGGGGTCGAAGGACCATGGCAGCCGGCGGTCTGTGAAGTCTGACAACGGGCGAGGCGTTAGCCGGCGGTTTCCGCCTCTTCCACGTAGACGGTGGTTCGGTTGCGTCCGGCGCGCTTGGAATCATAAAGGGCGCGGTCGGCAGACTGCATGACATCTTCGAGGGAGCTTCCGTGGTCGGGGTAAATGGCGACTCCCAGGCTCACGGTAATTTGCGGAAGCGGCTTGTCCGTGCCCGACGGCACCGTCATATGCGGCACGGCTTTGCGGATACGCTCAGCAACCATTTCACAGGCCTTCGGTCCCGTGTCGGGAAGCAGGACGACAAACTCTTCCCCGCCGATCCGGGCGGTAAGGTTTGTTTCCCGCATCGTCTGGGTGACGGTTTTGGCGAATTGCCGCAGAATGCGGTCTCCCACTTCGTGCCCGTAAATATCATTGAAGCTCTTGAAATGGTCGAGGTCCATCATAATAAAACCCAAAGGAGCGTCCTTGCGCCGGGCCATGGCCATCAGCTTACGGGCATAATCTTCACAGAACCTGCGGTTATAAAGGCCCGTTAGAGCGTCGACGTTGGCCTGCTCCCGCATCGTCTGTAGAAGGCGAAGGTTCGAGAGGGCCGACGCCGCGCCGCTGAGATAACTCTCGAGAAGGCTCTCCCGCTCCGGCGTCCAGAAGTCCCGCAAACCTTCCAAACGCACGGCGCCGATGATGATGCCTCCGGCGATCAAAGGGCCGCAATAATAGCTTCCTTCCTTGGGAAGCGCAAACTTTCCGGGGCAAAGCGGCTC
Organism: Acidobacteriota bacterium; assembly: GCA_021784615.1. Classification (GTDB taxonomy): domain Bacteria; phylum Acidobacteriota; class Terriglobia; order UBA7540; family UBA7540; genus JAMCXS01. The sequence goes on from JAJYHU010000012.1 coordinate 4,195, forward strand.
CTGGGTAATGTCGTTTACGCGAAACGCCCGCCCCATCCGCACCGCTTTGCAGCTATGCTTCCCTTCCATCACCGGCCAATCGCGCAATGCCTCGGGCAAAGGGCCGAGCGTCGCAACGGCCTCCAGCAGATCCTCTTCCGGCCGCAGCTTGAAAATAACGACCTGGGTCGGCCGGAATTGCTCTTGCAGGGAGTGCAGAAGGTGATCGTAAACTTCGTTTTCAGAAGTGCATTGGGTGACGGCTTCGGAAAATCGCTTGAGGGCGGAGAGTTCCTGGCCCTCATGGCGTAAAGCCTGAGTCATGCGGAGAAAGCTTCCCGCCAGCGCGCCGAATTCGTTAGACGCCTCAAGCGGCAAGGGAGATTGAAAATGCCCGTGGCTGACTCGCTCGGATGCTTCGATCATTTGTTGCACGGGGCGACCAATCGCGCGGTTTACAAGGCGCGCCAAAAGAAGGGCTAGACCCCCAAAAAACAGCAGCGTCAAAACGCTGAGATCGAGCACGCGGCGCATTACGCGCTGCGCGTCTCCGATCCCACTCTCCGCCTCTGTTTGGTTTTGTTCCAGCAACCGTAACAGGGAATCCCGAATCTTCAGGAACTGCTGCTCCTCATCCCTCTCGCCGGCAACCATTCCCGCGTATCGATTTCCCTGTCCTGCGGCAAGTATCAATGCTGCGCACTGCTGCTGCCACATGGTGATCTGGCTGGCAATATTTTCCACCGCCGCCATTTGGGCGGGGTTCGATGATTCGATCGCGCGGAGAGCGTCAAGATCGTGCCCCAATGCATTTGCAGATAAGTGGTAAGCGTTTACTGGCGGGGCGTGCCCGATCAGCAGGGAGTCCCGCACCGAACTGCGCATCTCAGTGGCATGCTCCAAAACCGCCTCCGTATGCGCCACCCTGAATTGCGCGTTTTTGACGAACCGCATTGTAGCCGCCACCCTCCAATAACCATAGGAAAAAAGGCCCACGAACAGAAGCATGGCAAACAGAGCAGGCAGGATCATCAGCAGGATATGATCGCGGATTTTAAGTTTGCTCAGCGAAAAAGCCATCAATCCTTTTAACAACCTCTCCTATGCCGCCAACCGTAGCGCACTTGCCTTCCTGCGTCAACCGCTTTGGCCGGAATCTGCTTTGGCCGGAATCCTAACCTTGCGAGAGCCTACGCCTCGGCTCAAAACATAGCGTAGAGTCCGCGAAATAACTGGACAATCGGCGCGTCCGTAACGCCGGCATCCTGCCTGCAGATGCCGCCGGGACGGCGGCGCTACATTGTCCACTCAATTACAGA
>JAJYHU010000064.1 GCA_021784615.1 Acidobacteriota bacterium
AGGCGCGCCCGGAAGAGGCGCGCTTTCACCGCACCCACGGAAAGATTAAGCATTTCCGCAGTTTCCTCCGTCGAAAGCCCTTCCACATCACGGAGGAAAAAAACCGTACGAAAAGTTACTGGAAGCGCCTTGGCAGCGTTGCGCAAGATGGTTTCCATTTCCACCCGCTCCATCGCTTGCTCCGGGTTCGGTCGCCAATCGGCAAACTCCCTCGGAACAAATTCGCCGTCGCTGTTCGAGGGATCTTCGACCTGAACCTCCTTGCTGCTGCGCCGCTTCCGAAGTTTCATCAGCCCTTCGTTGATAGCAATGCGCACAATCCATGTGTAAAACCGGGAGTCTTCCCGGAACGTTGGCAAGTGTTGAAAAGCCTTAAGGAAAGTTTCCTGGAGCAAATCCTCGGCGTCTTCAGGATTTCCGGTCAGATTCAGCCCAAGCCGGTAAATCTTCTTCTCATACCGGTTGACCAATTCCTCAAAGGCCGCATAACTGCCGGCTTTTGCTTCAGTCACCAGGACAGATTCGTCCTTTGCAAGGCTCGTTTGTGAAGAATTGCTGGTCACAGGTTTCCCGCTACTCCCAAGAACATCACCGGCGCTGGAATGGTCGAGTCTCAACAAAGACCTTCCTATCGTCATACTAGACAAAAAGCGAAGGCTCCGCAATCCTCTTTTTCTTGTGGTGTTGTTAGCACACCAAATGTCCGGTTGAATTAGCAGGTAATCTGTCCGCTGGAGGTGGTGAAGGAATCAGGCATTCTGTCAGATCGGCGGCACAATGCGAAGACATTAAAAAGCCGCCTGGGAGCAGGCGTCCTGGAAGAAAAATCTGCTTGGGGAAATCTACCCCAGCAAGATATCTCGCCTGCATTGTAGGAACAACTCTGCGGCGTGGCCGCTCGCTAAAATTGCCGAATGTGATTGGCAAGCAGAACCATTGTCCCGGCAGGCACCGGCACTCCGTTAATCGTTCCACCCTGCTTGTTCAGGAGGGACAAGCCTCTGACCAACATCGGCGTGGCAGGAGAGAGCGCGCTCAACCCAAGCGGGTTGACAAAATCAGTTTGACCGTCGGTCGCCACAATAAACGGAGTCCCTTTCACGAGGTCGGAGCATGGAGCGAATTGAAAGGCCCCGGTTTTGTCATCCGATCCGGCTTGGAGCAAGGAAGTAAAATCTCCCTGGAACGGCTGCAAACGGAGGTAAATTGCGTCGGCCGCAACGTTAACAAGCTCACCGGTTGCTTTTGTATAAACGCCATGGACCACGACCTCCTGGCCGGGAGCAAGTGTTTGGGCGTTAAAAGCAAGGTTCGCCGCATTCGCCTGGGCGGTCAAGTCCGGGGAAAGCTGATAGGCCTTGAAGGTGGTAGAGGAGGATACGTTGACCGTAATGTTGGAATCCAGATCGACGGCTGTCGTATCGTCCGGCTCGGTATTACGCGACAACATGTCAAACTGCGTAACGTTGCCGCTGGAATCTCTGGTCACAGACAGAACGGGGCCGAGGTACGCCAGCATTTGGTTGGTAATATCCTCTCGGTCTTCCACCTGGATGCCCTTGGCAACGATGTTTCCACTGGTATTAATATATCCGTCGACTTCTACAAAACTTCCGGTGGGCACCTCGTCAATGCGGTCGTTAAGCGTCGCCGGAAGAAGGTTCGTGGCGCTGGTCAAATCGACGGTAAGCGCCGGGCCTCTCCCTGAAAGAGTCTGCAACACAAAACTGCTGGTAAAACCGGTTCCCGGACTTGAGCTGTTTACGCTGAGGATAAAGCCTTCCAGGCTGTCAAATTCACCAAAGTCGTTCGGTCCGGACGCCGGAACCGGCCTGGCTGTAAAAACCGGCGTAACGTCTCCGGTTAACTGCCCCTGAGAATCCACCGCCAGCGACTGAGCAAGATTAAGATCCAACTGCAAAACGCTAACTTGCCCCTTGGTTACGGTCAGAGGCGGCTGGATGTTGACGACAACCCTGGTCGTCGTGATATTCGTCTTCAACAGGCTCGCAGGAGGGTTAACGGTTGGATCATATTTGGCGGCGGAATTCACCGTTAACGTCACAATGGCCTGGTCATAAGTGCCGGCGCTGACGGTTGTCAGGTTTGCAATGGTGGACGTATCCCTCAACGTCCCGAATTCGACAACGGGAGAAGTTGGCGAAGCGTTCGTCGGATACGCGGTCAAGGTTTGCGTCGGGCTAGCCCCCTCGGGATGCAAATCGAGTTCCGTGAGAAAAAGTGCAAAGCCAAGAACATTGCAGGTGGGCGTGTCGCCAACGATCGTGTACAACGCCCCCGTCCCGGCCGTGGACGGGACGCTTGAGGAACCGCCGCCGCAACCCGTAGTCGCCAATGCCGCCAAAAGGATCGTCGCTAGGCCTGCCGACAGCTTCGTTGCCAGGGATCGCCTGTGCCGAACCCGTCTACCGTCGCCGGGATCCGGTGTCGCGCCTTGCTCTTGCCGAAACTTACTAGTCACAAAACCCCATATTGAGGACTTTAAAAAAGAGTAATGAGATGACAAAAACAAACCTCCAGGTTTTTCCCTGCAATCGTGTCCTTTTTCTCCAGAAAACTTACGTCAGGATGAGAGTGCAAAATCCAGCGGGAGCTATCACCTACCGCACAACACGTCCTGAATCGGGCAAAACGAGAATCGGCTGCCCCGAGCAGGCAAAAGTGCCACGCCTTTGTACCCCTCAGGCTTTGGAAACAAGGAAATGATTGATTTTCCTCAATGGCAAAACGAACAGAAATATTCTCTGGGTCACTTACGAGCCGTCCCTAAGACCTCCGAACTTTCGGCCGAGCCCGGCAAAACTCCACTGCAAAAAGCCGACGTTTTCCTGAACGGTTTGCACTTGTCACCCTACAAAAATAACAACCTTCTTCACCAGCGGCCGTTGCCTTGAAGGCTCTAGCTTCTCCGGCCTTTCTGGAGATCAAGCTTGCCCGTTATCAATCATCAGATTGAAAGAGTGTTAAAGACTGCGGCGAGTTGCGATATTTTCTCCCTCTTCCGCCTTGAAACCAAGCCTCAAACCCTCATCGGTGATCATAACACAACCGTTTATCCGCTGGCACACAAGTCGACGCCGGAATGCGGCTGCCGGAGGCATCGATATTGCTCGACGGCTCTTTAAAGCCGGCCGCATCGAGGGATCAAAAGCAGGCTGGCCGGCAGTTTGGGATGACCGGTTGATCGTAGAAGGCAATCCGATAGGAATGATTCCTGGTCTCAAGGACCCGGAACTTTTTCAGGCCAGGCGCTTTGCCCCACCGGCCGCTCCGCCCAGCCAGCATCGCTGATTCGGCTTCTTTTCCGCACAACGCGGCATGAACGCCCACCGGCACTCCAAATTCTGAGATGACGTCCGCCACCTGGTGATGGGCAGTTACAGGAAGGTAGATGTGGTGAGGATAAGCATATTGCGCCCGATATCCGCGCTCGCATTCGACAACTTTTCCCCACAAGCTCACACTCCCGAGGGCGGTGTCAACCGACATCTCAAGCAACCTGTCGCGAACGCTTAATAGATACGTGAACGCATCGCGTGGATCCTTGAAGGCGTACACCCCGCACGAGCAGGAAGACTTGAGCAGGCCTCGGCATTTCGCCCCAAGGTCAAAGCTGTGCTCGGCCGCAACCTGCTGCCGGGGCGTCCAGGGGGTGTTAAGAATAACGCTGCGGAGAAGCGGGATGCGATGATGGTTGAACGGCAAAATCGAGATTCGCCACACTCGCCACGCCCGGAGAGGTTCAATCAGGTCTGGAACCCCGCCAAGCTCCCCTTCACCGGGATATGGGTGGCGTTCCGGCTGGCCGGGTTTCGGGTTCGCGAACCGGCGCCAGCGGCTTCTTTGGCTCATGTGGAACCTCCCGCGGGACGGGATCTTCGAGCGGTTCAATAACAAGGATTCGTTTGGGTTCGCCAACCTGGGTCATCTTAGCCCTCCAGTCATCCTCAATATCTTCCGCACGTCATGATCTGCCCCGGCCTAATGTTTATATATTGGCGCACTGGGTTTCCAAAAACAAAGCAAAGAATTTCAACAATTCTTCTCTGGTCACTGGCGCGTAGAGGTATGCCTGACCGCTTACGGTTAAGATGTTGGATTTTCTGTCTGAGTTTTCGGGAACGAGCAATCCATCAAGCCCTAGCCGGCTAGTTAAAATACATCCCATCAACCGGCAAAGAGACCGAATGGCGGAGGGAGAGGGATTCGAACCCCCGAGCCCCTTGCGGGGCTAACGGTTTTCAAGACCGCCGGTTTCAACCGCTCACCCATCCCTCCGTTCTTACTTTTCAACAACATACAGAGCGCTTCCTAAACTCTTCAATTCTTACTGTGGGGACTTTTGTGGGGACCCTGAGAGGTTTTCGTGCATTGCAAACACTTGCTCGATGTTAAAGTGCTCCAACTTGTCCACAGCGTCTCGCTTGTGCTTTGGCGTGGGGTGGACATATCTCATTGTAATCGAAATGTGGGAGTGCCCCATTAACTCTTTCAGCGTAGCCAGGTCCACACCCGCCATAGCAGCACGTGAACCGAACGTATGCCGAAAGTCGTAAAGGCGAAAAGGCTCTTTGATCTTGGCTTCCTTAATTGCGTTCTCGTGTGCCTTTTGCACCTTTGTCAACGGGCGATGCACATCGCACTTGTGCCAAAAGAGATAGGTTCCGCGAGCTTTGCGAAGCCGCCTCTTTAGGATTCTAACCGCCGCCTCTGTCAGTGGAATATTGCGCCTTGCGAACCGCGTCTTACCGCTCGGTACAAAGAGATAGCGCCTTTCAAGATGCACATTCTCCGGGCAAATTGTGAAAACTTCTTCCGGGCGCATTCCCGTTTCCACTATCAGAGTCGCCACATCTCGGAGCAATGGGTTTGCTGCTGCCATGTATTCTCGTTCTTCATCGTGAGAAACTACCCGCGTCGGTCCCGGACCTTCGGGCAGGAACTTAACCCCTTTGACAGGATTCCGTGAAACCAGACCAAGCCTATTTGCGAAATTGAACATGAGCCTTAGTGCTGCAAGGTCCCGGTTTGTTCCTGCTGGAGAGATTTCCCCACATCGAAAGAGCTTGAACTTCTCGACATGACCGGAGTTGATTGCATCGAGAGTCAGCTTTCCGAAGAAACTTACTAAAGGCTTTGCGCTGGTCTGATAACGTTCATGCGTGTTTGGGTGTGTCGCGTGTTCTCTCTCAGACCAGGGGGAAAACTCATTCTTCACAAAGTCCTCGAATGTCGGGCAGGGTCCTCGATTCACAATCCCCGTCCTTCCCTCTGCCAATTCAGCCTTGTGAATCGCCTCAGCCCGCCCTGCGGCGGTCTTATTCGTGAGGCTGGTCGATTGGCGATAACGTTGTCCCTGAAACCAGAAGTCATACCAGTAAACACCGCCTCGCTTGTAAACGCTCATTTCCGTCTCCTTTCGCGTGGATCGGAGACAGAAACCCTGCAA
>JAJYHU010000207.1 GCA_021784615.1 Acidobacteriota bacterium
GCCGTCATCGAAGAGATCAAGGAATACCACATGCGCGGCCAGCCCGTGCTGGTCGGCACCATCGCGATTGAGAAGTCGGAGCGGCTGAGCGCGCAACTGCGCAAGGCGGGCTACCTGCCCCGGCACTTCCAGGAATTGCTGAAATCCGCCGGCGTGGAAACATCCAAAATCGAAAAGTGGGCGCGCGAACTCATCGCGAGTCACGGGCCTGCGCTCGACTGGCTGGTGGCGGCCGGAGTGCCTGCTTCCACTGTGAAGAAAATGCTGAAAGACGGGCGCTTCCGCTCGCTCGCGAGCAACTCCAACGGCCAGCAGGATGGTTTCGTCGAGGCCTTGCTCAAACACAAACACCGGGTGCAAAGATACTTCCCGCAGGAACCTCCGTCCCTCGATAGCGGGCGGGTTCCCGGACTTGTCAGCCTGGCAAACAGCGCCGATGAAAAGCTCTTGCCCGTCCTCGATTACCTGATCGAAATCCAGTGCCGACCCGGGCGATTGATCGAGTTCCTGGAAGAACGCGAAATCAAACACAATATCCTTAACGCCAAGCAGCACGAGCGCGAAGCTCAGATCGTGGCGCAGGCCGGGCGCGTGGGATCCGTCACGGTTTCCACTAATATGGCCGGCCGCGGAACCGACATCTTGCTCGGCGGCAACCCGGAATTCCTGGCGCGCGAGGAGTTCCGCAAATCCCCGGAAAAATACCGCCAGCAGGGAATCGATGCCGAGCCGCCTGAACGGCCCTCGGCGGGCTCTGCTGAAGAGATCCACCAAGCCTACGTCAACGCCTATGCCGAATGGCGCAAGACCTGGACGGATTTTGTGGACCGCTTTAAGGCTGCGACCAATGTGGACCACGATCGCGTCATCAGCCTCGGCGGCTTGCACATCCTCGGAACCGAGCGGCATGAGTCGCGCCGGATTGACAATCAGTTGCGCGGGCGCGCCGGCCGCCAGGGTGATCCCGGTTCATCGCGTTTCTATCTTTCGCTTGAAGACGACCTGCTCCGGATCTTTGCCGGCGAGCGCATCTCCAAGGTCATGCACAAGCTCGGCATGGAAGAGGGCGTGCCGATCGAGTCGAAGCTGATCAGCAAGCGCATTGAGGCCGCCCAGAAGGCCGTGGAAGGCCAGAACTTCGAGTCCCGCAAGCACCTGCTTGAATACGACGATGTTATGAACAAGCAGCGGGAGACGATATACGGCCTCCGGCGGCAGTTGCTCGAAGGCAACGACCAGAAGAGCTACCTCCTTGACTCAATTGACCGGGTAGTCAACTGGCTGATCACGACCTACTGCCCCAAAGATCAGCGCGCCGACGAGTGGAACGATCAGGGCCTCCGAAATGAATTCTGGGGGCGGTTTGGAATCGATCTCCGCAAGCACGAGCTGGAGTTTGATCCCAAGCTGCTCGACGTGCTGGCCGACGATCTAAAGCAGATTGTCCGCCAGCGTTACGAGGAACGCGAGCAGGTGTGGGGCGCCGACCGCATGCGCTTCCATGAGCGGATGATCATGCTCCAGGTCGTGGACGCGCAGTGGAAAGACCATCTGCTGGCCATGGACCACCTGAAAGAAGGCATCGGCCTGCGCGGCTACGGGCAGCGGGATCCGCTTGTAGAATACAAGCGGGAATCCTTTGACATGTTTGAAGCTCTAATGGACCGCGTTGAGGACGAGACCCTTCGCTATCTCTTCCTGATGAGGACGCCCGAAGAGGAAGACGAACTGATCCACCAGTACCAGCGGCGCAAGCGGCGCGAGCAAGCGGAGATGCAAATGGTCGGCGGAGGCTCCGTGGAGAAGCCTCAGCAAGTGATCCGCAAGGAAAAAATTGGCCGCAACGATCCCTGCCCCTGCGGCAGCGGGAAAAAGTACAAGAAGTGTCACGGAGCGCCGACGGCGGTCGCAGCCACAGCCGGAAAGGCCGGCGCGCCACCTCCGGAAGCTTAAGTCCATCCTGCCGCCAGCCACCCTTATCTAAAATTAGACGAAAAGGCAAGAAGGGCCTTCCGCATTGTGCGCGGGAGCTTTTCTGGTTATTGCCGGGGCCGGGCGAAGAGCACATCGCGCGGAATCGTTCAAAAGGATTCCGGGCGGGACAAAACCTTCGCATCGCAAAGCCGCACGCTCCGCGCCGCTCGCATAGAGAGCGCGAGCGGCGCGGAAGGACACGGTTCCGAAACGTTTTCAATAAACCGCTAAGCGGTCAGGACGTTATTCACCACCGCCGGGGGTGACCACCACATAAGCGCCCGAGCCCGCCCGATTGATGCGCAACAGCACCTGGCCCTTGACTTGCGCAGCCAGGCGGTTGAAGTCGTTCACGTTGCGCACGGGATGCCGGTCGATGCTCTGGATGACGTCCCCCTGCTGGATCTGAGCCTGTGCCGCTGCGCTGTTGGGGTCGACACTCGAGATGACCACACCCTCAACATCGCTCGGCAAGCCCAGTTGGTTCCGCAGCGCCGGCGTAAGGTTCTGCACTTGAATCCCTTCCAGCGCCGTCCCTGCCGGCCCCTGGCCTTCGCCTGCCCGCATACCCAGATTGGACGGGCGCTCAACCAAAAGCACCTTGATGGCAAGCGGCTTGCCATTCCGCAAAACGCTCAAGGTGACCGTCGTGCCGGGGTTCGTGTTGGTTACCAGGGAAGTCAGTTGATCGGCTCCCTCCACGGTCTGGCCGTTGAACTTGCGAATCACATCACCATTCTTAAGCCCCGCCTTCGCCGCCGGCCCGTCAGGTTCCACGTTTTGCACCAGCGCTCCAGAGGTGTCCGGAACGTCGAACTGCTTGGCATAAGCGCTGTTCAGGTCGCTGATTTCGACGCCCAGGTAGCCCCGGGTCACCTTGCCCGTCTTGATCAGGTCCTGCATGATGTGCTTGACGGTATCAGAGGGGATGGCAAATCCGATTCCGATAAATCCGCCTTCGCCTCCCGGACCGGAGTCCCCGCTCACGATGGCGGTGTTAATCCCGATCACCTGCCCGCGCACGTTGACAAGCGCGCCGCCGGAGTTTCCGGGGTTAATGGCGGCGTCCGTCTGAATGAAGTTTTCAATCTTTTCGATATCCAGGCCCGAGCGGCCCAAAGCGCTGACGGTTCCGCGCGTGACTGTAAAATTCAGCCCGAACGGGTTGCCAAAGGCCATGACGGTGTCGCCAACGTGCAGATCCGAAGAGTCTCCCCAAGCGACCGCCGGCAAATTTTTAGCATCAATTTTTACCACGGCAATGTCCGTCATGGGATCGGCGCCAATGACTTTGCCTTTGAAGGTTCGCTTGTCGGTAAGCATAACCTCGATGTCCGTGGCGTGGGCAATCACGTGATTGTTGGTCACGATATACCCTTCAGGAGAAACGATCACTCCGCTTCCCAGCGCGTGCTCTTTCTGCTCCTTGGGGATTCCCATTCCCGGAACGTTCCCGAAGAACTGCCGAAAGAACGGATCTGAGAAAAAGGGCGACTGCTTCACTTTAATAACCTGTGTCGTCCGAATATTCACAATCGCCGGAGTCACGGTTTCGGCGATTCGCTCATAAGCTTTGTTCAATTTTACGAGAGCGTCGATATCAGGCCCATCAAGAGCCTGCCCGCTTGCCAGCGCGATGTTGGCGTAACTGTGCTGGCCAAAATACATAATGGACGCGAGGGCCAGACAAAGAAGGCCCACCATCGTCAAACTCAATCCCAAGAGGTTCTCCTGCAAAAACTGCTTTGAAAGACGCGGCATGAAAAACTTTCTCCTTTCGTGTGTTCCGTGCCCGAGGACCCAAATCGTGTGAGGCTTACTTGATTTTCCCACTATTTAAGATGCATGTGCAATACCCAAGGGTTTTCTGTTGCATAAATCGGCAAGATATGGGAATCCGCGCTAAGCGATTCCGGCCCCCGACAGGAAAACAAAACCTCGCCCCTACGCCCATGTTTTTCAATATCTTCCGCAAGCGCCGATCCCCCAGAAACCCGCCGCCCGCGGCGGCACGGCCCCAGGCACAGCGCTCTCTTTGCCGGCCACGAACTCTTACCCCTTAACCAATAGATTAACTTGAAAAGAACCGGAAGAGAAAACAATCCGGAGGCAAGGAGCCTCCCGGCAAAGGAGAAGATCGCGAAAAAGGTCGATGCCGTCCTGCCAAAGCCCTGAGCGTTGCTCAAGGCCGTTCGCGAGCGGCGTGTGAACGGATTTCGGGTTGCGCTCCCATTGCCAGGCGGCGCCCGGAATGGCTGTCTCCCAGCGCTTTTTCGGCGGGCGGGTAGAGACGGGGCAAGCCGGACTTCCGCTTACATCTTTTTCCTGCCGTATGCCAAAGTCACCAGGACACCCATCGTGCCCCCGGCGCGGCCGAGTTGAACATCGTAATGGACGGGATAGCCGCCCTGCACGGAGACGTTATTGGCCTGAACCGCGCCAATAAAGTAACCGCCGCTTCCGCCGCCTCCCAGGCTGACGGTGGCGTTCGGCGCATCGAGGACGGCCGAGACAGCCCCGTTGCCGCTGATGGACACACTGTTCGCTCCGGCATAGTTGATGGTCACAGCTTCCGGCGGGATGTTTGAAGAAACGCCGTTGGTGATTCCGAGGCCGGCAATGCTCAAGCTGCTCTTGATATTAAGCACCACATAGCCCGAAACGTTGATGACCCCCTGATTTTCACTCAAGCTGTCGATATCGTAATAAACGGGATTGAGCGGATTGGACCCTCCGACGAGTTCGAGCACGGGCGCGTCGCCGCCTCCACCGCCTCCCGTCATCGAGATGCTCGAAATCTCGTAAGGATGGGCGGCGCTGCCGTTGCAGGTTGTATCCATGCAAGGCGAACTCGTCGAGGGCGTGACTCCCGTGGTTTGCGGAAAAGGACTGTTGGACCACGTAGCCCCCACCGGCAACACTTGCACGCTTCCGGGGCTTAGAGAATAAGACGGCGCGCCGGTCGGGAACCCGGACCGGAACGTGGGCGCGGGCGGCGGGTCTTTGTGCGGCCCGTTGATGACCTGTCCCAGCACCGAGCTGGTGCTTCCGCTATAGCCGCTCGCAGCGCAGCCGGCGCTCGGGCTGGCGCCGATCACCACATTCCCCGCCACGGTGACATTGCTTCCGAGCGTTACGCCGCCGTTGGCTCCCACGGCGGCACCCGCCCCAATCACGTTGTTGACGCTGGTTGAATCGCATTGCCCCGAAGCCACGCTGGGATTCCCGCTGCCGTAGGCTCCCAGCGACGAGTTAAAGGCGTCCGTGCACGTCCCGCTGCTGCCCTGCATAGTGACGGAGCAGAAACCGTAAAGGGCATTCGCCCAGGTGGGAAGATAAATCGGCTGGACGATGGCCTCTTCTTCAGCCGTAGCCAGTGCCGTACCAGAGCCCGAATTGCCCGTCCAGGTGGCTTTGGAAGTAATCAGCCAGGTTTCCACGGGGGTGAGAGTATAGGGAGGCGCATAGCCCACATTAACGGTTTGATAGTTCA
>JAJYHU010000280.1 GCA_021784615.1 Acidobacteriota bacterium
TGCTGAATTGCGCACCGCATCGAAGTCCCAACCGGGAATCTCCTTGTCCAGGTTCTTCCAGGCGTTTGCGACGCTCACGTAAGAGAGCCCGATTTTCAGTTCGACCACCTGATTCTTCGAGGTGTCAAAACCTACAAAGGCGCCTGCATGCGGCCCGGATACGGAGCGGCTGCCATCCTTCACTGCAGAACCCGTCCACGTTCCAACCTTGCTAAACGGCCGGTTGAACTCAGCAGCAAAATAAATCGTGTATTTGTTCGGGTAACTGCAAAATCCACCGGTGGCGACGCTGCCGGAAATCTTTTGTTTGCCCGAGATTTGAACTGTCGCCTTGCGCACATCGTAACGGTTGGCAGTGTGGCTGGTTTCAAAAAGGAAATTCGAATTGGCAGAGGAAGGAAAAGTGAAACTGCCGATGCCGGCCCGAGTCGTAACGGTAAGTTGAACCTTGACTCCATTGCCAAGGCTCACGGAATAGTAGCCCGGCGACGCCTTCTCGTTGGAATGCGAAAAGTCGGTTGAATAAGGTTTGACATCCACAGCGGGTGAAGCTTTTACCCCTCCGACCCAAGGCATGATAGGAACATCGCCCATGATCGGGCAGCCCGGCCCGCTAAGATGATTGAGGCTGAATCCTCGAATCGTACTGTCGGTATAAAGGTAATCGCCGACATGTTTAGTGTAACCCGTTACAGGGCTCCATTGAATCATTCCAAAGGGCATAGTGGCACCCGGAAATGTGTTCCCATCTGCGATGGTTCCTACAAAAGGGTTTACCTCATCCACCGGCTGCGCCTGCGGCCCGCTACTCTCGGCCGTCGAAGGCTTCTGCTGCTGGCACCCGGCAAAAAACAGCATCACCGGAAACAGCAGCAAAAACAGAACCAGTGATTTCATCGAAGTACGCATCGTAAGCTCCTTAACTCAGAAGTGTCGTAAAAGTTTCAAGATAGATTCCTTACAAATCACTTGCGATAACCAAGCAGAGATCTCAAGTATCATTACTGTCGTTCGACTAAACATCCTCAGGAATATAAAAGGGCCTCCGGTAACCGCGCCAAGCGTCCCGCAACAGGCGATTCGCCTCATCGTCATTGGTCACTTGCTGGGTTTCCGGATCGAAATTGAGCGTCCGGCCCAACCGGTAGGAAGCGTTGGCCAAGTGCATCAGGGTGCAGGAAATGTGCGCTTCCGTGATGGGCGCATTGAGGTCTTCCATCTTGCGGCTTCGCACCACGTCGATGAAATTGGCCACATTCTGCAAGAAGGCGGGCGCACGTTGATCCGTCGGACCCGGCTTAACATCTTGACCTAGCCAAGCCCGGTATTGATTTCCCACGTCCTCATCCGCCATGGACATATAACCATTAGTTCCGTAGAAGATGTTACCGACCACGTTGTGTCCTTCGCCATGGCTCCCCAAGGCCGGCGTCCCGATTTCCGCTTCCCGGTTGGTGATCCAGTGCCGAACTTCGAACTCAATCATCTTGCGTTTTGAAGGTCCGCCCGGCATGTCGAATTCAAAGGCGCAATTCAAAGTGTTGGGCGTCTGCTGATCGTCGTCAAACATAAAATGGCCTCCGATTGCGGAGACTTTGTTGGGAAACCCAACGCCCAAACCCCATCGCGCGTTATCCACCTGATGGATGCCCTGATTCCCCAAATCACCATTGCCAAAATCCCAAAACCAATGCCAGTTGTAATGGAAGCGATTATGCGTAAAAGGCTCAAGAGGGGCTGGACCTGTCCACAAGTCGTAGTTAACGCCGGCAGGAACCGGCTCAATACGCGCCCGCCCAATCGTATTCCTGCGCTTAAAACACAATCCCCGCGCCAGGTAAACATCTCCGATCAATCCTTGACGAAGCCTTTGGACGGCTTCGATCGCCGATCTGGAATACCGGCTTTGTGTTCCGTGCTGAACCACCCTATCGTAGCGCTGGGCTGCCAGGACCAACTGGCGTCCTTCCCACCAATTGTGCGAACAAGGCTTCTCCACATAAACATCCTTGCCGGCCTGGCACCCCCAAATCCCCATCAGCGAATGCCAAGAATTAGGCGTGGCAACCGAAATGGCATCGATGCCTTTGTCTTCAAGGAGCCTACGAACGTCAACGTAGGTCTTCTCAGGCTTCGGCAAGCCAAGCTTTTCCATATCCGCGAGGCGTTTTCTCAACACATTGTCATCGACCTCGCACAAGGCCGCCACCTGCACGTTAGGAACCTTATTATAGTAGCGAACGTGATCCCAGCCACGATTGTGCAGCCCGCAAACCGCAACCCGCACCCGATCGTTCGCTCCCAGAATTTCCCGCGGAGCCACAAGGCCTGCCGCGCTCAGCGCAGCCAAGCTTACACCCGTTCGGCCTGAAGTCTTTAAGAATTCACGACGGCTGACCCCTGAATCTTTCTCCATGTAGCCTCCTTTTTTGAGTGCATGAATAAAAATGTACATCTTCGAAGCTAACAAGCGCGAGACAAATCGTAAGAGAATGAATGGCTTAGGGGGATGATGTGCCGCAACTCCCGGCTCCTTTTAAATCGAAACGATAGACGTCTTCGCTCGGCTGCGGATCGTCCACGAAAATTTTTGCCGTCCAACCGTTGGCAGCGCTAGGCGACTGAAGCAAAACCACCCAGCCGCGTCCAGCATGCCGGTCCACAAAGTACGTGAGCGGCCGCTCCGGAAACGGCTGTCCGATTTTGACGTGCACATCATGCGGAGGGTTGCCGATCCGCCGCTCGTCCGTGAGCCTTCCTCCCTGAAGGACAAACACATCACGCCCATCGACGGCTCCCGCCCATGAAAGAAAGGTCTGGGCTGATGGGCAACTCTTGGCCAAAGCGTTGTCATGCGCTTCCGAGGCTCGCAGCTTGCGGTCAATTTCCTGCGGGGTCGGAGCTCCCGCCAGGTAACTTTCAAGCGCCTGGCGATTTGCGAGCGTCCGCTCGGCAATATCCAAAAAAACCGGCACGTCGCCGAGCCGAAAGTGGTCTGGCTCCGTTTTGTAGACAGCCATCGTCTTTTTCAAGTCAGCAACGCGGTACGCAAGCTCATTATGGAGCGCCGGGGTGGGCGTGTCCCGATAAGCATCGCAAATCAAGAAGGTCTCAACATAAGCGCGGTACATATTCAAGGCTTCTCGGGCACGCCAGATCCGCTGCCGCAACGCTTGTCCGGCAGCAGGATCGCTCAGGAGCGGCTCCAGACGGTCCCATTGGCTGAGAATCCGGTCATAGCGCCAGAGACCCTCAGCAACTTCCGACATCGTTTCCCGCATCCACGGTTTGCAGGTGAGGTATATCTCCCGAAGGAAGCGGTCCTGGCCGGCTCCGCGATCCCAAATCGGATCCCCTTTGATTTCAAAATGCGCGCCGCCAAAAAGCTGCTGCGGATTCCAATTCCGCTCGGCAACCGGCCGCAGGTACCAGCTGTCGCGAACGATATCGCCCAGGGTGGGCAGAATATCGGCGACCTGTTCCGCAGCAGGCGCTCCCAGCCGACGCTTGGCCCAATCCCGCAGGATCAAATGCAAGTCAGCATTCGGAGTCCAGGAAAGCCGCCAAATCGTATACCCGACGGACTCGTCGAGAGTGGTGTCAGCAAGGTTCTGCCGGTATTGTCCCGGCGAAACGCCGCCCAGGATTCCCACGGCGCCGTGCTCTCGCGCGTATTCCATTCCGCTCTGGATAAAGGGCATCGCGTAGTCGATGATGGGACTCGTGCAGCGGCTGATTTCAATGGTCGCGACGGTCGCGTGCGGCGTAACGCCAAACGTCGGATTGATCGGTTGATACTCCCACTGATCTGTCAGTGTAAGCTTAATTCCAGCAAAAAAGTTCCGGGTGGGAAGCTGGGAGTTGAAGATCTCCTGATAAACTTCCGGCACGCTTGCTTGTTCGTAGTTGTTGGTAGACCATGTGCGGTGGACATAGGTCTTGCCAAACTCTCCGACGACAACGTGATAAACCGTCTGTAGGAACTCTCGGTAATTGTCCACAATATCACGGTCGTTGTGGTCGCCCCGGTCATGGATCAAATCAAAGGCCTTAACGCCCGGCCACGGAATAACTTCTCCGGTCCGCGTCATAATTCCGTCAACAGTCGGCAGGGCCGCAAGCACCTGGCGATATTTTGAAGCCATGGCCTGCCACATCTTAGGATCGGATGTTGAGAGCCGCGCTCCACGAGCCTTTAACCACGCAGGCTGATAGATAAACTCATCGCCGTAAAGGAACAGGCGCAATCCCATCTGGTGAGCGATGGTTGCCGCGCGCCGGTAAAATTCGCGGTACCGCTCCGCAAGAGGCCTGGACGCCGCATCCCAGACGACAACGTGGTTGAACCCGTACATCACGACGTCAGTAGCTCCGTCACGCGCGGCAATCAACGCGTCGCGACGAAAATTGTCCAGATCTTTTTGCAGGGTGCGCTCGGTATCATTTTGCGGGGTCAGGTTCGGCATGCTCAGGTAAATGAAAGACCGGGCAAAGGCGCGCGTGGCCTTATGCGCGCTCGGTGGAATGGCTCCCGTGCAAAGCACTCGGTCGGTCAGCCAGAGAATTCCTGCCTCAAGACTTAACTGGGTGGGCGCAGTAAGGCTTCCTCCGCGCGCGCCGCCGCTCTCCGGCTCCCAAGCAAAACTTTCCGGAGAGTTTGCGGACTCATTCGTTTCCGCCGAATTCGCCGACAGAACCAAGCGGATAGGAGCAGCGGCCATCTCCGCTGGCGGCGCCATTCGATAACCGTGGTCAACAAGCGCTTTTTCGAGACCCGGAACCACGTCGGCAACAACCGGCAACAACGCTACAGCATTTGCAACCTCGATCCGAACCGCCGGTCGCGGACGGCTGCCAGCAACACTGGCGATAGGAAGTAAGACACAGAAGACTACGGTGGCCGGAATTCCAATCGAACCCTGCCCAAAAGCACACGTCCGATTCTCACGCCGCATAAGGCACCCTGAAGTTTGAGTTTAAATCTTTCCGCACTGCCATTCTAAATAATCTCCCCTCGCAGCCCAACGGACCAAGCCGCCATGTCCGCCAGAGACCGGGAGGCTATTGAAGACGTCCATGCTATCATGCTGAGCCGAACAAAGAGTCTTTTGTCTCAAAAAGAAATGTGTCTGTAAATTCCCCATTCACCTATCGAGGAAAAATCGCTGATGGTTTGCCTGTCCAGCCATCGATTCCTTCAACCCGAGGTTCGATGGGCCCTAACCAATCATCAACTTCGGAGGGGTATGCAGTAACATTTGCTTAGTTGCGTGTCAAGCCTGAAACACTTTTCTTAAAACACTTTTCTGAAACACTTTTCCAAACCCTGTCCTGACACAAACGCTGAGTCCTGCTGCTGAGGGGGCACGACATTAAAGTGGTAAGTGTCATGCAGCCCTCCGGTTGGCGCGGCGTGCCCAGAAGTCTTCAAACCGGCCGCTCAGACGACAGCAGCGTA
>JAJYHU010000063.1 GCA_021784615.1 Acidobacteriota bacterium
AAATCCTAAAAACTTGCGCGGAGAACGGCTGTCCCAACCATGCCGATGAATGATTTTGCTGGAAGGAACTACGAACATTTTAAACCTTCGAGAAATTCGGTACGTAAACTCCAAATCGTCCCAGAACATGAACAGTTCTTTTAGTGGAAGGCCCGCAGAGCAGATAGCCTCCCGCCGAATCAGGATGGCAAGAAAACCTACCCCCTCGACCGGGATAAGGGGAGATTCCAGAGACTCCTTGTTGACCGCAGGGCGATAGCCCATTGTTGAGCTGAATTGTCTGCAACTCCCGGCGGCAATCGGAATCCAGCCCCCGCAACCGTTCGGACAGGCGGCCATGACCGTGTTGAATTGCTCGTAACGCGGAGTTTGAGCTTTTATCTTTACGTCCAGTACGAGGGACGCTAAAAGTCCGACGGAAGGGTCGTCAAATGCGGGAGACTCCACCAATGCTTTGAGCGCATCTGCCGCAGGCTTTACATCGTCATCCATTACCCATATCCAGTCGTAGCCTTTTTCGTGCGCCAGCCGAATGCCTTCGCAAAAACCGCCGGCCGATCCCAAATTTTCATCAAGCCGGACGTAAGTAATTTGCCCGTTGAACTTCTGCTTTAACATTTCCCGGGTGTCGTCGGTGGAGGCATTGTCGATCACCAGGATCTCATTGAGCGGGAGGGCCTGATGGCAGAGGGCTTCAAGGCACTCCTCGATCAGAGCGCATCGGTTGTGTGTAAGCACCACGGCTGCAATGCGAGGCTTGCCGCTAGAATTTTCCATGGATGATTCTTTCTGGTTCACCGAGCAAAATGTGATTAACCGCTTCCACGCCCATCATCACCGAATGATCCGTATTCCCGGCCTCGTATCGCCAAGCTCCGAAGCGGTGCCGGCTTCTCAACGGTGCGGTCATCCAGCCATCCTGAACCCCGCCGTTATTGGGTTGTAGAGAGGGGCCATCCGCGACGGTCGCATCCATTATATAACAGGAAACTTGATCAAACCTACTGGGACGACCGTGGCCGCAGGTCTGGAATGCCATGCCGAAGTAAGGGTCATTGCCCCGCGATCGCCGGCACCCTTCGGGACGCCGAGCGCAAGTTTGCCATTCTTATTTGGCCCCCCGGTCCGGATTGTTTACGCTTTTTCGCAGTCTGCTACTTGCAGAGGAGGACGCGGAAAAACCTGCGCAACACGCGAGTGAGGCGAGCCTCCTCCTGGCTTCCATGGCCGGGCGACTGCCCTGGTCGGATACCGTCCCGCGCCTTTGGGGTGGATGATTTCGCGTCCCGGCGAGAGGAAAGGATTTTCAGTTGACACTGGCGGAGAGGCGTGGGAGATTCATCAGAAGACCTTTTGGGAGGTCATACAGGCACTCAAGCTGTCGCTATTTTAAAGGGCGCGCGAGGTCTCCGCGCTGGGCTGGCAGCTTGGTCACACCAAGAGGTGGCAGGGGCTTTTGCGACCTCCCCGGGGCTAGGTCGGCACTCGCTCTGGGTGAAGGAACAAATGCTTGGAGGCTGAGGATCAGGTTGGCAAACGAGTACCGATCTGCATGAAAGATTCCTTGGAGGAAACGCCAGGCGCCCGCTTTCACAGTTCCCGGTTGGTTGTTCGTCGGGTTTTGCGGAGTCCGGTTGCCCAAAACGCCCTCTCCCTTTATTCATTTCGCTTTGCCAACTACCTCCTGCTCCTGCTGACGGTTCCCTACCTGGTCCGTGTTTTGGGCCCCGCCTCATTCGGGCTTCTTGGCTTTGCCCAGGCGCTTGTGGCCAGCCTTAGTACGATCGTTGACTACGGATTTGATTGGTCCGCAACGCGGGACATTTCAACTCAAAGGGAGAACTCTGCGTCAACCAGCCGCATAGCGATGAGCGTGTGGGGCGCCAAAATTTGCCTTCTGCTCCTGATTCTGTGTGTTTTGCTTCCCATCACAATTTTTGTGCCTAAAGTACGGATGGCGGCGGCACTGGTGTGGGTTCTCACGGGCATCATGTTTGGAAGAGTGCTTTTCCCAGCTTGGCTGTACCAGGGTTTCGAGCGCATGGGGGGCATTGCGGTCATCAATCTTTCGGTCAGAGCGGTTGCACTGCTCTGCTTGGTTCTGTTCGTCCGGCATCCATATGATCTCCTGATTTGCGCAATCATTTTTTCGGGGCAGTCTTTGCTCACGGGTGTCTGGGGAGCGGTGTTTGCAGTTTATAAATTCAAGGTTCGATTCTCCCTCCCGGCGTGGGGCGACATCCTGATCAGCCTGAAGGGCGGATGGGCCCTCTTCCTGTCGTCCGGAGCCACGACGCTCTACCTTTCAGGCAATGCCTTCATCTTAGGGATGCTGGTACACGACATTTCGCTTGTCGGGTATTATGTTGCTGCGGAGCGTCTGGTGAGAGTCGCCATGGACGCCCTGGGTCCGATTTATCACGCTTTCTACCCCAAGATCAGCAAACTAGCCACGACCTCGAAGGATCTCGCGCTGCGGGAAGGCAGGAGGGCCCTGGCGGTTCTTGTGCCATTTGGAACCTTCATTTTTGCGGTTAGTGTCATCGGTGCGCCGCTGATTGTGAGAATTGTGTTTGGCGCCAAATTCCTTCCCGCGGCGGGTATTTTGCGCATTCTTGCTTTTAATGTTCTGAGCCTGTCGATGGGAGCGGTTTGGACCATACTGATGATGATGTCATTCAAGCGAGATTACGCGGTGGTCAAGATACAATTTGTCGCCGGGCTATTGAACGTCGGGCTGGCGTTCGTGCTAGTTCCTGCTTTTGGCGCGGAGGGCATGGCGGCTTGCTTTGCAACCGCTGTGACGTTTGTTAACGTGGCGTCTTTTGCCTATACGGTGAAGCATGGTCTGAATCCCATCTGGGTACGACCCGCGCGGCGCAGGGGTTAGTGACGAAATGCGAAAGGATTTTTTGATATGCACGCCAGTCCCTCTTCTAAGCTGACCTTCGGCTCCCAACTACCGATGCTTGCAAAATATAATGACGGCGATCTTTGTAGCGCCGCTCTATGAGCGGCGAAAGAAGCGGGTCATAGACGCGCTACAGCGGTGGTTGTCACGATATTTTGCAACTCTCATTAAGGAGGCGGCGGGCACTTGAGTTGTCCAGACAACGGAGCTTCGGTCATCGAAGGGTACATGATGAAACCTTCCTGGACTGAAAGGGTTGTCGAGGTTATACTAGGATGTCGTCATGGCTCTTGCGTATGGTCGGCCGATGGCCCTCGCACCGGTAATCCACAAAGCGAGTGTCATCTTCAAAAGCCGGTGCCCTTGCGAGGGTGGCGAAATATGAGTCTGCTTAGCAGCCCTTGAGCGGTTGGGATGTCGGACAAGCAGCGGGATCTGTCGAGATTCCTTCCACGTCGCATTCACGGCCGGCGCAAAGAATGATTTCAGGCGTTCTGCGATTTTCGGGATATCAAGTGGTCTCCCATCTGCCCGGCGAGTGGCTTCGCTGGTTGCGGGGCCGCAGCGCTCTTAAAGGGATACTCGAAGGGCTCTCAATCAACTGTGTGTTCGACGTTGGGGCCAACCGGGGACAGTTTGGCACGATCCTTCGTTATTTAGGGTATCGTGGATGCATCATTTCCTTTGAACCTGTCCAAGCCAATCTTGAGGCGCTTAAGGCGGTGGCAGAGGCCGCGCAGCCTTGGCGAGTGTTTCCCTACGCGTTGGGGGCGAACGACGGCTACAGCAAAATCAACGTCACCCAGGTGACGGAGTTTAGTTCTTTCCTGGTTCCTCGACAAGAATCCCAGACCAAATTTCCGGGGAACCATGTGGCACGAAGCGAGGAGGTCGAAATCCGGCGCCTCGACAGCGTTTTCGACGCCTGTATGGAGGGGATTCCCTCACCACGGATTTACGTGAAGCTTGATACTCAAGGTTTTGACCTCGAGGTTGCGAGAGGAGCGGAATCTACTCTAAACAAGGTTCTGGCGCTTCAAACGGAAATTTGCTTCCAACCCCTCTACAACGGGATGAGCGGGTTTGCCGATTCCATCAGCCATTTTCGGGCGCGTGGCTTTGAGGTGGTTGATTTTGTCCCGATAACAAACGATCCAGATGACCTCTGCGCGGTCGAGATGGATTGTGTCCTGGCACGAAAACTAAGATGAGACTTTTAGGAGTTTGTTGAGAACGATTTTCATGTCACGCTGAGCCCACTCGCTACGCAGCCCCTTACCTTACGCCCAAGCGCAAATCGCTGATCCCTCATCGACCGTTTCGCCTGCTCCCTTGCCATGACTGCTGTTAAGCAAGATTGATGCGCGGTTCCGGCGGATTAGGAGAAGCATTCCTCCTCCAGGGAGAAGAAATGCCGGGAGCTTGCAATGGTCCGAATCTGCAAGTTTTGCGGTGCCGTTTCCAGTGGGTCCTAGCCCTGGGAGGTAATCTGCCATCTTACGCGCGCCTTCTCCAATTGGACCGGGAGTGACACAATGCCTGTGGCGATTTAGGAACTGGACAACAGCTTCTTCCGAGAAGCGGCGCTGATTTTAAAACCCTTGAAGCACAATGCCGACCAGGACTGCGACCACAAATGTGACCACAGACCAGAGAATAACCGGTCCCATCGGCGATGTAGCGGTTGAGGCAAATTGTTCCCCGCAGATCGAGCACGATCTGGCGTTCTCTGCTACGACGTTTCCACACGAGCAAGTTCTCATTTCATTCCTCGCTTACGAACCGGGTCAGGTTCCCCTGGGGTTTTGCTTGTGACGTTATCGGAATCAACGCCTTAGTTTTGAGGTGATTGAACCTTGCGTAGGCACACGCCCCCCTAATCCCCTCCCGGCAGATGGATGTTATCCATTCCTTCTTCAAGTTTCGCGTCAACTCTGTGCATGCGCACTTTCATTTAGAATGAATATAATAGCTACAAGTGTACGAGTGCACCGTAGATAATCAATAGAACTTTAGTTCGACGTGCCAGGTTTAATCCCACCACCTTTAAGGTGGTAAGCTTTAGCCTCCAATTTTCTGAGGAGGCTGAGGGGGATGGGCGAATATCGATTCAGCGAGCACGCGGTATGGGACATCAAGTACCACCTGATCTGGATTACGAAGTACCGGTATAAGATCCTGCGGGGGGGAAGTGGCGGAGCGGGCCCGGGAGGTCATCCGGCAAGTATGTCAGGCGCGGGAAGTGAACATCATCCGAGGGGCGATCTCGCCGGATCACGTTCACATGCTGGTGGCGGCAGCACCGCAGTTGGCGCCGGCGAAGCTGGTGCAGTATATCAAAGGGCGATCCTCGCGACGGTTGCAAGAGGAGTTTCCGCACTTGCGGAAGCGATATTGGGGGCAGCACCTGTGGGCGCGAGGGTATTTCTGCGCGACGGTAGGCGCGGTGGGTGAAAAGACGATCATGGAGTACATCGAAAGCCAGAAATGGGAGCAGGATGATCAGGGATTCAAGATCACCGCGCCACCGGAG
>JAJYHU010000322.1 GCA_021784615.1 Acidobacteriota bacterium
CCTGGCGCTGCGCTGCTGCCACCTCAACGGCCGCTTCGAGGATTACTGGGAGCGCCGACGCGCAGCCCTCGCCGCCTGATTCCCACTTCTATGTCGCAACCCCCCCAAGTCCCGGCATTGATTGACTGAACTCCAGGTGCGTGCTATTTTCGGGGTCGCCCTGAGGCACAGGATAAAGGCGCTTTGGACCACTCTATGATTTCGGTTGTTATTCCGACATACAAAGAAGCGGATTCCATACAAGAAATGGTCCAGCGCACCGCCGCGGCCCTGGGCGGCTCCGACGAGGAATACGAGCTGATCGTCGTCGATGACAATAGCGGGGATGGGACCGCTGAACTTGCCGAGGCGCTCAGTCCCGGGTTTCCTGTGCGCGTTCTTCGCCGCGCGGGCCGGCAAGGCCTTGCAACAGCAGTTGTGGATGGCTGGGGAATCGCGCGGGGCGACCTGCTGGCCGTGATCGACGCCGACCTTCAACACCCGCCGGAAATCCTAACATCCCTGGCCAAGTCAATCCGCGATTCAAACGCTGATCTGGCCATCGCCAGCCGTTACATCGAAGGCGGCGGAACTTCCGACTGGGAGCTGAGCCGCCGCCTGATTTCCTGGGGGGCGACGCATCTGGCGGCCTCCGTTCTTCCTCTGAAGCTTTCAGCCGTAAGTGATCCCATGTCGGGCATGTTCATGGTCCGCGCCGCTGCGATCGCAGACGCCAAGCTCTCTCCGCTCGGATACAAGATCCTGCTTGAGGTTCTGGCCAAAGGCCGAATTGAAAACGTCGTGGAAGTTCCTTATCAATTTGAGGAAAGGACGCGCGGAAGTTCCAAGCTGGGTCTGTGCCAGTACGGCGAGTACCTGGCCCACCTGGCGCACTTGTCGTGGTCCACCGGCCAGATCGGTGCTTGGGTTGAATATAGCCTCGTAGGACTGACGGGAGCGGCGGTTGATCTGGGCCTCGTGTATTGCGGCGCCGAGCGCGCGGGATGGATGGCGATTTGGATTGTGCCTGCGGCTGCGCAGATGGCGCTTGTCTGGAACTTCTTGTGGAACCAACAGGTGACCTTTCCGCGACGCACTCCGGCCAGCATGGCAAAAGGGAAGAGCCTTGCACGATTCTTGCTTTATGAGCGGATCTGCTTGCCCGGCGCAGTCCTCAACGTCTGCTTGACGCTTCTCCTGGCCCGAGGCGGCATGCGGCTGATGGTTGCGGCGGCATGCGGCGTTGTGGCGGATGGCGTGTTTAATCTCCTTTTCAAAGTCCCCGCAATTTGGAGGGTTTGGGGCTTGCGGAGATCGGCTTCCTGCCAATAGCTTGCAAGAAGCGCCCGTAGTCCAAATCTTGTATCTTCTTGTCACCATTCCCTTCCGGAATTGAGAGAGATGAAATCCGCCTCACCTTGACTTTCGGGACTCACCAGCCTTCCGTCGGCAGCCGATAGATTCTTTAGCTTCGGTATGAAGAACCTCGGCGCGCTCACTGACGAATCCGTTTTCTCCCACAATTCCCGAATCTGGATGGCGGCGGCTCTGGTTGCCGTCCTTTTCCTGGCCTTGCCGAATCTTCGCTACCCTATTGGCAGGGATCAGGCAACGTACTGCGTCATTGCTCAAAGCCTGCTCCAGGGCAAGCAACTCTATCGCGATCTTTGGGATAACAAGCCGCCCGGCATCTTTTACATTTATATTCCCATCGTCAAAATCTTCGGGCGGGCGATGTGGTCTGTGGGCGTTGTCGATATTGCGTGCGTGCTGGCCGTTTCTCTTTGCACGTTCTTATTCTGTCGGCGATACCTTGGCCCGCAGGCGGCTGCTGTAGCAGCCGTGTTCTATGCTTACCTGCACGACCGTCCGGGATACATCAACGCCGCACAGCCGGAAGTGTTCCTGATGATCCTGGTATTTGCCTCCTTCTTCTTGCTGGCGCCAAAAGAGCGTGGCGCGAGATGGCGGAGTTTTGCGGCAGGATTCTCCCTGGCGCTGGCATGTTGGATCAAATACAACGCCGTGGTGTTCTTGCCGCTGGTGGCGCTCGTTCCATACCTTAAAACCAGCATGCGGGATGCTGACCCGTTGCGTTTGGACTTGAATGTTCCTTGGAAAGTTTGGGGCGCGCGAGCCGCCGTTTTCCTCGGGGGGTTCGGAGCGGCGGTCCTTGGGGTACTGTCCTACTTCCACTTTACAGGCGCCTGGCCGGCCATGAAGCAAGTTCAATTCGAGGTTCTGCCCCGCTACGGCGCCATGGTGATTGACCGCACGCCGCATTATTTCTTGTGGGCGCTCGGGCAGACCAATTCCAATCTTGGGACGTGGACCGAAATGGGCGTTCCCGTAGCTCTTTTGATTGCCTGGATACGCCGTGCGATCAATCGGACTCTGCCCCTTTTTCTGGCGGCTTTGGCGGGATACCTGTCAACGGCGGCGCAGGCTCGCTTCAACGCTTACAGTTTTGAAACTTGCCTGCCGTTTCTTGCCATGATTTGGGCCTACGTCGTGGTAAAGATGCTGGAAGGTTTCCAAATGCTCTCGACGAGCTTCAAACTCCGCGGCTGGACGGCCGCCCGGCTGGGTGTTTGGATCATCTTTTTCAATCTCCTTTATTTTCCTCTTCCCGCGCCAGCTATGAAACAAATCGAGCATTACGAAGGACTGGCGAAGTGGTGGCGAAACCCTGAGAAATCCTATGAGCGTTATTGGTGGGCCCTCGATCTGGAACATTTTCGAGGCGAGTTTCAGATAATCCACTACTTACGGCAACATGCCGCGGCGCAGGACCGCGTGTTTGTGTGGGGCACAGCCCCTTTGATTTACTTTCTCAGCGGGCGCGAATGTCCGACGAGATTCGTTTCCAACCTGGGGCTCATTTCAGCCTGGGCGCCCGCTGCCTGGCGAACCGAACTGGTCAGCGGCCTGCGAAAAGCGCGTCCGCGCTACCTCGTTGTGGAGCGCCGCGACGCGATACCCGCGGTCTCTTGCACCACGCTCGATTCCCAGGAGTTCTTGGTCGATTATCCGGCGCTCGCCGGGCTGATTCGAGCGAAATACGCTCCCGTTAAATCCTTCAAGAACTTCGTGGTTTACGCTCGGCGCCAACTTTCCTCAACCGCTGAAGCGTCATGATCGAAGGATCGTCATTTCCGAACCGGCAGACGCATGACCGCGGATCAGGCCGTTGGCTTGCCGCGGCGCTGGCCTTGGTGGTTCTGCAAGCGACACCAAATCTTTGCTACCCGATTGGACGCGACCAGGCAACTTACTTGGTGATTGCACGAGGACTGCTCCACGGGAAAGAGCTTTATCGGGACCTCTGGGACAATAAGCCGCCCGGTATTTTCTACATTTATACAATCATCGTAAAAATATTCGGTCCGGCGATGTGGAGCATCGGAGTTGTGGATATTCTCTGGCTGCTCAGTATTTCCCTTTGTCTCTTTCGCTTTGTCGAGCGCACCCTCGGCAGGTCCGCCGCTTTTCTGGCGGTTGTCGTCAACGCGGCAATGCACATCCGGGCCGGCTATTGGGACGCCGCCCAGCCGGAAACCTTCGTGATGCTTTTCGTTTTCGGAAGCTATTTTTGGCTGGCCAAGAGCAGACAAGGGTCAAAGCTCAAGGACATCGGCGCCGGAGTTTTGTTTGCCGCGGCCTTCTGGATAAAGTACAACGCGATTGCCTTTTTGCCGTTTCTCCTGCTGCTGCCCTATCTCGAACTCAAAACGCTTGCTCGCCTGCCTCGATGCCTACGACTGCGCGTTTCAGGACGCGATTGGGGCCGGGCGGCGGCCAGATTCGCGGCGGGGTTCTTGCTGGGCTGCGCCGGTGCACTCTTTTATCTGTGGTTCAGTGGATCGTGGAATGCGTTCGAGGAAGAGCAGTTCAAAGTTCTGCCGCGATATGCCGCCATGGCGCTCGAATCGGCTCCGCAGTACTGGCTTTGGGCGGCCGGGCGCATTCACTTCTGGCTGGGTTTTTGGACCGTGTGCGCGGCAGTGGCATCACTCCTGATCGCCTGGAGGCGGCGCCAACTCGCTCGGCTCACTCCGGCGCTGATTGGAGCCGCCACCGGGTTTGCCGCTCTCGCCGTGCAAATCCGCTACCAGCCTTATTACTTTGAAACGTGCTATCCCTTTTTCGCCATCTTTTGGGCGTACCTCGGAATTCAAGCCTGCGAAGGCGTCCGTTTTCTAGCCCAATTCTTTCTGGACCGCAACTGGCGCGTAGCTCGCGTTCTCATCTGGGCGCTGTTTGCGGCCCTCGTTGCGGTTCCGCTGCCGGGCCCCATGGTGAGGATGTTTGTGAATTACAAAGCGTTCGGCGCATGGCGGCAGAACTCCGCGCGTTTCTATGCCAATTATTCGTGGCCGGGCGCCGCCGAAGATTTCCGCGGTGTTCTATCTGTCGTGGATTATCTCAAGCGCAACCCTTCGCCGCCGACGGAAGTCTGCGTTTGGGGCAATGAGCCCTTGATTTACTACCTGAGCGGGCGCCAGCCGCCGACGCGGTTTGTGTGGAACCTGGCTCTCATTGCGCGTTGGAGGCTCACCGGCTGGCGGCGGCAATTCATGCGGCGACTTTCGGAATCGCACCCGCGCTTCATCGTCGTGGCGCGGGATGACGAAGTGCACGGACTCTCCGGCACCTTCCAGGACTCCGAGCAGGCTCTTCAGGAGTTTCCGGCACTGGACGGCTACCTGCGGTCTTTTTATCGGCCCTGCAAAGATGTTGGAACTTTCCTAGTCTACTGCCGCGTCCCGCCAACTTCGAGCCTCTAAGCTTGCTTGCCGAACATCAATTCAGCCGTGCGATTCAGGCTTGAGGACGGGAACCCGCAGGTTCAGAAAAAATAAGATGGCCGACAAGGCCAGAGCGGCGAGAGAAACCGCAAGGCCCGGAATGAGTCCTCGCTGCCGGTAATGGAACCGAATAATGTGCCGGCCCGCTCCGGCCTGAACGGCCCGAAACAGATGGTCCGCACGGAGGATTTTCACCTTATGCCCGTCCAAGCTTGCGTGCCAGTTGGGATCGTAGCGGTCAAGCAGGACCACGTAGCCAGGACGGGAAAGATTGACACGCAATGTAACGCTGTCCGGCCGGCGGTGGAACGACTCAACCTGCCCCGCGGAGCCGGGAAGCGAATCCGCGGGACCGACGCCGGCTCTTGAAGCAAGCAGGACCTCACCCGTGGCATCAAAGTCGGGGTCGGAGAGCCGGGTGAGCGTCTCGTCCGCATCCGGAGAATAAAGGGCCGAACCGGTGATAAAAGCTCGCGGCGTGTAGCACCGGTTTTCATACAGATAGCCGGGGTAAAGAGTGCCGTCGAAGATAGGAGCGACTTCGCGGAGAGTGCCAAACGGCCTGCGCGCGCCGAGAATCTGGTACCGAACGTTGCTGCGGCCAA
>JAJYHU010000439.1 GCA_021784615.1 Acidobacteriota bacterium
GGCTGTCTTTTTGGTTGCGGGGGCTGGATTTGAACCAGCGACCTTTGGGTTATGAGCCCAACGAGCTACCAGACTGCTCCACCCCGCACTGTTATCGTACCTACGAAAGGGCAGATTGGCAACTCCTTTATTCCTTTATTCCGGGTTTTGTTCCGGCGAGCTTGCGAAAACATTCGGAGTAGAGTATTTATAAGTTAGTTGTATAATTTTGCATGGACAAACTTTACCGTCGCACGCAGATTCTTGATTTGCTCAAGAGAGAAGCCGCTGCCACGCAGGGGGAGCTGTGTGAAAAGCTCGCGCGGCGCGGAATCCGGGTGACTCAAGCTACGATTTCGCGCGACATTGAAGAGATGGGCCTCATCAAGACTCGTGCGGGATACCGTCTGGCAGATTCGATCGATGCTCTTCCTTCCGCCCAACCCACGCTTCCTATCATTTTGAAGGAATTTCTTCGGGAAGTGCGAAAAGCCTCGAACCTGGTCGTTATCAAGACCCATCCGGGAAACGCGCATTCCGTGGCTGCCGCGCTTGATGCCGCTGAGTGGCCGGAGGTTGAAGGGACGGTAGCAGGTGACGATACGGTTTTTGTTGCGACTGACGGAACGCAGGAGGCCAGCCGAGTCCGCAATCGAATTCTCGATCTGGTCGGCCCTTAGCGGCGCACGATCATTGGATAAAATGATTTGGGCTTGCATTATCGGGGCTGCCTGCTGCGAACTATGTGCAGCAAGACTTCTAAAAGGTTGGTGAAATGCTCCTTGGAAGCCTTTCACCAGCTTTCCCAAACGAAAGAAAGGACGGCATAAATTGTCAGGTAATTCGACTCAAGTGAAGAGGGCGGTTCTTGCATATTCTGGAGGGCTTGATACCTCGATCATCATCCCCTGGCTGCGGGAAAATTACGGCTGCGAAGTTATCGCCATGGTTGGCGACGTGGGGCAGGGAGAAGACTATAAGGCACTGCGATGCAAGGCGCTTGCAAGCGGGGCTTCGCAAGTTTTTGTCGAAGATTTGCGGCAGGAATTTATCACCGAATATCTTTGGAAGGCCCTCCAGGCTGGAGCGATTTACGAAGGCAAATATCTGCTGGGAACGTCGCTCGCCCGGCCTATTTTGGCCAAACGCCAAGTGGAAGTGGCGCTTGCCACCCGCGCCGATGCCCTTGCGCACGGCTGCACGGGTAAGGGAAATGATCAGGTCCGATTTGAGCTAGCCTTCAAGGCGCTGGCTCCGAATTTGCGCGTCATTGCTCCCTGGCGGGAATGGTCGATCGCTTCCCGTGAGGATGCTTTGGAATATGCGCGGCGGCACAACGTGCCGGTGCCTGTTTCCAAGAAAGATCTCTACAGCCGTGATGAGAATCTTTGGCATTTGAGTCACGAGGGCGGCCCGCTCGAAAGCGTATTGGGCGAGCCTCCGGAAGATGCATGGAAGCTGACCATAAGTCCACAACAGGCTCCTGACCGTGAAACAAAGGTGACAATCGGGTTCAAGCAGGGGATTCCGGTTTCGTTAAACGGCAAAGAACCGGGAGCTTTCAAGTTATTGCAAAAGCTCAACAAAATTGCGGGAGAAAACGGCGTGGGCCGGACTGATCTTGTGGAGAACCGTCTGGTAGGCATCAAGTCCCATGGCGCTTACGAGACGCCGGCGGGGGCAGTCCTGCACGCGGCTCACCATGAACTCGACGCGCTTTGCCTGGACCGTGAAACTTTCCACTACAAACAAGGCGTCGCGCTCCGGTACGCGGAATTGGTTTACAACGGCCTGTGGTTTACCCCTTTGCGGGAAGCTCTCCAAAGCTTTGTGGATGCCACGCAGAGGAACGTTACCGGCACGGTGACGGTGGGGCTTTACAAGGGAAACATTCGAATCCTGGATCGTCGCTCACCCTATTCCCTCTATAACCCCAGCATCGCAGCGTTTACCATGCGGTCTGACTATGACCAGAAGGATGCAGAAGGTTTCATCAATATCCTCGGCCTGCCCATTAAGTTAGCTGCCATGACCAAGCTGACTTCTCCGGGAGGCAAAAAGCGCAAGTCAGGGAGAAAAGGATGAAGCTTTGGGGAGGGCGCTTTGCGGGAAAGCGTGACCCGCTATTTGAGAAGTTTTCGGAGTCGTTTTCGCTTGATCAGCGCCTGATTCTATATGACCTTCGGGTGAACATTGCCTACGTTCAGGAGCTCGGCCGGGCCGGAGTGCTCTTGCGGCGGGAGGCTTCCGGCATAGCGAAGGGCCTTGAGGCCATTACTCGTTACGTTAGAAGCCACCCGCGCTGGGCGGAAAAGGAGACGGCAGAGGACGTTCATAGCTGGGTGGAGGGCCGTCTGGAAAAGGAAATTGGCGTCCTCGCCCGCAAGCTGCGCACAGGGCGCAGCCGCAATGACCTGGTGGCAACAGAAACACGGCTCTATGCCAAGGATGCCATCCGGGCCCTCCAGAAAAGTGCGGTCGAGGCCCTGGAGTCTCTGCTTGAGCAAGCCCGGTGCAACCGGGACGTTATCCTCCCGGGCTTTACGCATCTCCAGCCTGCCCAACCCATCTTGTTTTCGCACTATCTTCTGGCTTATGCGGAAATGCTGCTGCGGGATGTTTCCAGGCTCGAAGATTGCTATAAACGTACGGACGAGCTGCCGATGGGCGCCGGAGCTCTGGCGGGCACCTCGTACCCCATTGATCGCGTTCGTTTGGGGCGGGATCTTGGGTTCTCGCGCGTCGCTCAGAACAGTCTGGACGCGACTTCTGACCGGGATTTCGTCTGCGAATTGTTATTTGCATGCTCGCTGATGCTCACTCACCTCAGCCGCCTTTCGGAGGACTTCATCATTTACTCCACTCCGGCTTTTGGTTATCTCGATCTCGATGATGCCTATGCGACTGGCAGCAGCTTGATGCCCCAGAAGAAGAACGCAGACACTCTGGAGCTTATTCGCGGCAAGTCGGCGCGGATGCTTGGCAAGCTGACCAGCATGATGGCTGTGCTCAAAGGCCTTCCTCTTGGATACGATCGCGACTTGCAAGAGGATAAACACGCCCTGTTTGACGGCTTGGATACTGCCCTAGAGTCTCTCATTTTGGCAGGGCGCGTTATCCGGACTATCCGGATTCATCCGGAAAAGATGAAGCAGGCGACCGCACTGGGATTCCTTACGGCCACCGAGGTTGCCGACGCCTTGGTGGGACGCGGGGTGCCGTTCGGGCAAGCGCACGAGCAAGTGGGAAAACTTGTGAAGTACTGCGTGGATCGCAACACGACCTTTTCCGAAATCACGATGGAAGAAGCTCGCACGTTGATTCCTTTGTGGGACAAAAAGCTGCAAGAAGTCGCTGTCTCTGCGGGATTATCCCTTCGCAAGAAGAACGTAGCAGGGGGGACTGCACCGCAGCGGGTTTCGCGCCAGCTCGTGAATATGGAACAAGCGATATCTCAACTGAAAAAGAATTTACGTCTTCTGCCGCGTGGTAATCGTAACCGTTCCTGAGGTGAACCCGAGCGGAAGAACCACGGAGCCATCCTTGGCGGGCTTGGTTTTGCGTCCGTTGATGTGCGCATGTTCGACGGACCCGCCCCCGCTGATTTCCAGTCGCAGGCGCCCTTTGGGGAGGCGAAGGTCGGCGGAAACGGCCCCTGATCCTGGGAACAAATTGGGGCGAATGGCCGTCCTTCCTTCTTGAAACTGAATTCCCAGCCAGTGGCGGACCACAAACAGGACCACTTCCGCGCACGTCCACGGCAGCAGACCCGCATAGGGTTCCTGGGCGTGATTGGAAGGGATTTCCTCATACCAGACGCCCGATTTTGAGCCTTGAACTGTGTTCATCCATTCGAGTGTGCGTCGGCTCCGGTCGTACAGTTTCGCATCGTGCTGGGCGCGCAGGATAAAGCAGGTGGCGAATGGCCAGGGGCCCGGCTGATCCACCTGAGAACTGGTGTTGTAACGATCATAGCCGCCATCGCTCCACCGCGTGTTCCACAATCCTTCAAGTTCGTCGAGAGATTTCCTCGCCAGGGAGGATGCCGGATTAATGACGCCCAAGGCGATCGGCAGGGCCGTTGAAGCGTCCGGCATCAGGCGATGATAACTCTCCGTGCATCCCGGAGCGCCTGGGACGCAGGCGCTCAAGGTCGGGACTGCATCGGCAATGATTCCGGTTACATTGCGCCGCTTGATCAGGCGTCCTTCGTCCGCCAGCGCCCGCGTAGGATGGTGCAGCAGGGCTTGAAGCGTCCGGTCGGCTTCCTGTCGCCAGCGCTCAGCCCGGTCTTGGGCTCCCAGTGCGGGAGCCAGATCCGCCGCGTCCCTCAAGCCCCGAATCAGGTAGGTCTGGTAAGCCAGTTCATAGGCGTCTTCAAGAGTGCGCTCCCAATATTCGCGCCGGTTATGAACCATTCCTGTTTCGTCGCGGAATATCGGATTTAAGGGGCGTTCGATCAGATTCAAGAGTTCTGTCCGGTGCTTATGAATGAGAGACTCATCTCCAGTCCAATCGCAGTAGGCCTTCAAGGCATGGAGGATTTCTCCCATTTGGTCCAGTTCTTCCCGGTCCGGCTTTTCAAACAGGCTCCCGACCATGGTGGTGCCCTGGTCGCCAATCATTGTTGAGAGAACCCGCTCAAGAGCGGCGCGCGCCAGCTCAAAGTAGCCGGCATGGATGGCCCCGAGGGCGCTGTTCGAAGTGTCACGAGCCCATTGTCGCCCGTATTCGAAGATGCCGGCGTCCATGCTGCCGTCGTCGGCGATCATGCCGGGAAGGTTAAAACGCGCGTGGTCAAACAAGGCCTGAATCGCCTGGTCTCCTGTGGAGAGCTTCGATGGCCGGGTCCACGCTTGGGCGGTCGTGCGGCGTTCATCGGCGGCAGAGCCGGAGGCAAGGGAAGCCGTACGATTCAGCACCGCATGGACATTGCTGGTCGGGACTTGTGCAAGAAGCCCTGTGCGAACCTCGAATGTGGCTTGGGGTGCAATGCTGAGAGGGCCGATATCAACGAAACCACGCACCACATTGCTTTCAACGGGTGCGCTCCCGTAGACGACGAGTCCCAACTGGAGTTTCTCCGCGTCTCTCACCAGCACAGGGCCTTGGCCGACAAACTTGCCGGCCGGGAGAGAAAGCCTCAGGCTGACCGGTTGCTCGCCCATGATGTTGGCGCCGTCAAGCCGAATGGTCCTTTCGAAGATCCCAGCTTCCCCGAGGGCCGACAACTGTTCGGTAACTCTGATGCCTCCCGCCCACCAGATGGCCTCTACCGTCGGGATGCCTTCGACGCTTACCCATCGGGTTTCTGTCCGTTGGCCCAGGGCTGTAAAAAAGAATCCTCCCAGGTTCACCCGCAATGCGCTGCTTGAGGCTG
>JAJYHU010000062.1 GCA_021784615.1 Acidobacteriota bacterium
CATGACGGCTTGAAGATTCTCCAGGATTTGCCGGAGGGTCTCAAGAAATCTTGCGCCCGTCGCCCCGTCAACCACGCGATGATCGCAGGAAAGCGTCATGCGGCAGCGGTATCCGATCTTGACCTGCCCGTTTTCCACCACGGGCTTTTCCACCACCGCACCCACCGCCAGGATGGCGCCCTCCGGAGGATTGATGACCGCGGAGAATTCCTCGATCCCCATCATCCCCAGATTTGAGACGCTAAAAGTGCTGCCTGTATATTCTTCCGGCTTCAACTTCCGGCCTCGCGCTCTCGAGATCAATTCATCGGCCTCGGAGGAGATTTGCTGGAGCGTCTTCCGGTCACAATTGCGGACGACGGGAGTGATCAACCCGCCTCCCTCAATGGCCACCGCGATGCCGATGTGAATCCGGTTAGATCGGAGAATGGCCTCACCCATATAGCTGGCATTAACGTCGGGATGCTGGGTGAGGGCCGAAGCGCAGGCCTTGACAATAATGTCATTGAAGCCGAGCTTCAGGCCGGGATTGATCATGTTCACCGATTCCCGCATTTCCTTGGCTTTCCGCATGTCCACTTCGATGGTTAGATAGAAGTGCGGAACAGGTCCCAGGCTTTGCGCAAGGCGCTGCGCAATAATCTTGCGCATGGAACTCAAGGGTTCGTCGCGGTATTCGGGGCCTTGCGGCGAGGGCATCACGCGCGGCACTCGCACCGGACCCGCCGTGCTTGCTCCTTCAACGTCCCGGCGGATAATGCGGCCGCCGGGGCCGGAACCCTGGATGGCGGACAAATCAATTCCCGCATCACGCGCCAGCCTGCGCGCCAAGGGTGAAGCCAGAATGCGCCCCGTTGGGGCAGCGGGCACCGCCTTTGGAACCTCTGGAACCACCGAAGGGCCTGCCGCAACAGCTACTGGTGCGGGCACGGCTACGGGAGCGGCCTTCTTTTCATCCTCCCGTTTTGCCGCCGGCGCCCCACCACTTGCCGGGACGACGGAAGCAATATCCTCTTCAGCGCCACCGACAACAGCCAGCAACTGGCCCACCGGAACCGTTTCTCCCGCTTGAACCATAACCTTGCGAAGGACACCCGAGGCCATCGATTCAACTTCCATATCGACCTTATCGGTTTCGATTTCGACCAGAGCGTCGCCGCTCGAAACTTTGTCGCCCTCGTTCTTGAGCCACTTGAGAACTTTGCCCTCCGTCATGCTGTCACTGCCTTTGGGCATAAGAACACGGGATGCCATACATAACCTCTCGATAGGAAAGTGTCCGGGCTAGCTCTTGTACGTCACCCGGTGAACGGCGTCAATGACGCGGGCTTTATCCGGCGCGCACAGATGCTCGAGCGGTTTGGAATAGGGCATGGGAACATCGGCTCCGGTCACCCGCAAAACGGGCGCATCGAGGTAATCGAAGGCCTGGTGCTGAATCGTGTCGACAATCTGCGATCCCACGCCGCAGTAATACCATCCCTCTTCCACCACCACAGCCCGATTGGTTTTCCGGACGGATTGAATGATCGTGTCGGTATCAAGCGGACGAAGGGTCCGAGGGTCGATCACTTCGGCGTCGATCCCTTCGCCTTCAAGCTCCTGGGCGGCCTCAAGAGCCACGTGGACCATCTTGGAGTGGGCAATCAAGGTGACGTCTTTTCCATGGCGCTTCACCTCAGCCACGCCCAGCGGAATGGTATATTCCCCTTCCGGGACTTCACCCTTCAAGCCATAGAGAAGTTCCGACTCGATAAAAACAACCGGATTATTGTCGCGAATCGAGGATTTCAGCAGTCCTTTGGCGTCCGCCGGCGTGGAAGGCATAACAACTTTGAGGCCTGGAACGTGGCAGAACCACGATTCAAGCGCCTGCGAGTGTTGCGCGGCAAGCTGGTGCCCCGCGCCGCCCGGTCCCCGGACCACCAAAGGAACCCCGCACTGCCCGCCCGACATATAAAGCATCTTGGCGGCGCTGTTCACGATCTGGTCGATGGCCAGCAGAGAAAAGTTGAAGGTCATCACTTCCACGATGGGCCGCAGCCCGGCCATGGCCGCTCCCACCCCGAGGCCCGTAAAACCCAGTTCGGTAATGGGCGTATCCAGCACCCGCTTCGCGCCAAATTCGCTGAGCAATCCTTTGGTGACTTTATAGGCGCCGTTGTAAGCGCCCACTTCTTCTCCCATCAGGAAGACATTCTCATCGCGCTGCATCTCTTCGCGCATCGCCTGGTTGAGCGCTTCCCGGTAAGCTATAACCGCCATAAAAACTCCCTTCTTATACTCTTATCAAACCCGCTGAATAACCGGGCGCCTTGGCGCGGTTCTGGAATGAGGCTCCCGGCCGCCGCAAATTCTCATGAGCCATCAATCCCCAAGACGCGGCACATCAGGGAAGATAGACGTCCGTGGTCAGTTCTTCGGGCGAAGGAAACGGACTTTCGTCTGCAAACGCCGCCGCCTGGTCAACCACTTCATGGATATTGCGATCGAGGTCGTCGATATATTCCTGGTTAATGATGCCAAGCGACTCCAGAGTGGAACTGAGGCGCTTGATGGGGTCGCGGCGCCGATGTTCGGCCAGTTCTTCACGCGTGCGATAAGACCCATGAGCGGGGTCGGACATCGAATGGCCCACAAAGCGATACGTCCGCGCCTCCACCAGGGTGGGAAGGTCCTCTTTGCGGGCGCGCTCGACAGCCTCCGAAAGCACTTCCCGCACGGCCAGCACGTCCATCCCGTCCACGGCTACCTTGTGCATATCGTAAGAGATGGCTTTTTCAAAAAGGTTCCGAATCGCTGACGTCTTTTCAATCGGAGTTCCCATGCCGAACTCATTGTTTTCACAAATAAAGATCACGGGCAGCTTCCACAACTGCGCCAGGTTCAGCGATTCGTGGAAAGACCCGATGTTGACCGCCGCCTCGCCGAAAAAGCAAAGCGTTACGCGCGACTGGTTCAGGTACTTGGCCGCAAAGGCCACTCCCGCCGCCAGCGGAATCTGTCCGCCCACAATGCCGTGGCCGCCCAGAAGACCCAGATGTTGGTCGAACAGGTGCATCGACCCGCCCTTGCCTTTGGAAACGCCGGTCTGCTTGCCGCAAAGCTCGGCCATAATAGCTCCCGGATCAAGGCCGCGCACCAGAGCATGGCCGTGATCGCGATAAGAGCAAAGAATGGCGTCCTGCGGCTCAAGCGCGGAGATGGCGCCGACGCCCACGGCTTCCTGGCCGATGTAGAGGTGGCAGAAGCCTCCGATCTTGCCGAGCGTGTACAACTCCGCCGCTTTCTCCTCAAACCGCCGGATCAGCAGCATTTTTTCCAGAAGATCCTTCAAAAGTTCGGGATCTACCCGGCGCGCGCGGTCCTGCTGTTCCACCAGGGGAGCTTCCGCTCCGTTGGTTTCAGTAACATTGGCTGCGCCTCGGCTGGAATTGCCGGATTTCATTTTTGAGCCTCCTGATATTTGCCAACCTGCCCCAACCTAAGGATGATCTTAGTGTAGTCGTTTGCGTTAAGTCAGGCAAATGGGTATTAGGACGAACAGATATTCTACAATAACCTTGCTTTTTTGGGCAGTGCCGGTCAAACGGACCCGCCCCATACCCCAATAGGAGACTTGAAACGACATGAGAGCTTTTACGGAATACCTATGGTTTAACACCAAGAAAAAACGCGAGTTCGTCAATATCACCCCCGAACTGGAGAAGGCCCTGGCCGCCGCCAAAATCCAGGAAGGAATGGTTCTCGCCTCCGCGATGCATATTACGGCTGGGGTTTACATTAACGACGCCGAAGACGGTCTGATCGCCGATATCGAGGAATGGCTGGAGACGCTTGCCCCCTTCCGGGCCGATTACCGCCACCACCGCACGGGAGAAACCAACGGCGACGCCCACCTGAAAAACCTGCTGGTTGGCCATCAGGTGCTTGTGCCGGTCACCAAAGGGCGGCTCGACCTCGGCCCCTGGCAGCAGGTCTACTACGCCGAATTCGACGGCCAGCGCCGCAAACGCTTGGTGATCAAGGTGATGGGAGAATAGCACTGACATTTGCGGTTCAAGGTTCCGGCGTGTGCGCGGCGCGAGGGTACAGCCTCGTGCCTGCGACCCCACTTGTGGCATCAAGACTCGGTTGTTACAATTATGGCTTGCTTCCCCTGCGGGGTCGCTACCGTCAAACACTATTTCTCGATGCCACCCATTATTGAAGTCCAGGACTTAACGAAGGAGTTTCGCACCTTCCGCCGGCGCGAGGGCGTCTGGGGAGCGCTCCAGAACCTGTTTGTGCGCGAGCGCATCACCGTCCGCGCGGTCGAGAGCGTCAGCTTTTCGATCGAGACGGGCGAGATGGTGGGTTACATCGGCGCGAACGGCGCGGGCAAGTCAACCACCGTCAAAATGCTGACGGGCATTCTGGTTCCCACGGGCGGCCGCATTGTGGCCAACGGTTCCGTCCCTTACCGCGACCGCCGCCATTACACCCGGCACATCGGCGTGGTATTCGGCCAGCGAACCCAGCTTTGGTGGGACATCGCGGTGATTGAATCCTTCAAACTGCTGAAGGAGATTTACGAAGTCTCGGACGCCGACTATCGCCGGCGGCTCGGAGTGTTCTCTGAAATCCTCAACCTCAAAGGCTACCTCAACACGCCCGTGCGCAAGCTCAGCCTGGGCGAGCGGATGCGTTGCGACATTGCGGCTTCCCTGCTGCACAACCCGCCGGTGCTTTTCCTTGACGAACCCACAATCGGCCTCGACGTGGTGGCCAAAGACCGCATCCGGGAGTTCCTGAAAGAAGTCAACCGCATGGAACACACCACGGTCCTGCTGACCACCCACGACCTCTCGGACATCGAGGAGCTTTGCAAGAGGATTATCGTCATCGACCGCGGCAAAATTCTTTTTGACGGCGCGCTGCGGGAAATGAAAGCGCGCCGCGCGAAATATAACCAGGTGAAATTCATCCTGAAAGACCGCTCCCAGGTGGCGGGCCTGGCCCGGATCACCGCAGACGGCATCACCTGCGACCGCCAGGATGAGCTGACCTATCTAATGCGCTTTGACCGGGAGCGCTACTCGAACGCGGATATCATCCGCAACATCGTCACTACACTTGAAGTAAGCGACATTCTGGTGGAGGAAGAACCGATCGAGGACATCGTAAAGCGCATTTATTTGAGCGGCGAGGTCGGGTAATGGGAGCCCCTGAGCTTGTCCTGCCCGCCCGGCCCGAGAGCCGCTTTCGAATGGGCGCGGCCGCGCGCGTTTACGGCGAGTTCGTCCGCATGGGCTTCGTGAATACGATTGCCTACCGGCTGCGCTACTACAC
>JAJYHU010000117.1 GCA_021784615.1 Acidobacteriota bacterium
CTTCTGGGAGGTGTTTTTCCTGGTTCCGGTTGGGCGTGGAGAAGCCCTGGACGGAATCGAAGCACGCCGCTGCGAGGAATTGTTCGCCATCCTGTACGAAGTGCAGAAAAAATCTCACTTTATCCTGAAAGTCACCGAAGCTCCGCACTATCGCCGCTACGTGGCGCAGCGCGAGGCCGGAGACCAAGCCGCTCGGCCCGCCCAAGGACAACAGGCTTCCCATGGAATGGTGTCGATGCCTGAAATGCTGCGGCGGTCTGAAGGCCCCGGGCACACCATTGGATTTGCGCCCCACGGGGTGAATGCAGGCAAGGGCTTTGTTTTTGTTTCTCATCTGGGAGAAGTTTATCCGAGCGGTTTCCTGCCCATGTCAGCCGGCAACGTGCGAGCGCAGGGTTTAGCAGAAATCTATCGCAACGCTCCGCTCATGCGCGAGTTGCGCGACCCCGATCTCCTGCACGGCCGGTGCCAGCGGTGCGAATACCGCACCATCTGCGGCGGCTCTCGCTCAAGGGCCTATGCACTGACCAACGACTATCTCGCGACCGACCCGTGGTGCGCCTATCAGCCTCAGCGGGACAAAACTTAGCCTGTCATCCGCGATGGACTAGAGACGCCTTGTTTGATGGCGGGGAGAGTCAAATCATGAGACCGCATTGAAAACATGCGACTCACAATCCGCTGAGATTTAAGGAAACACGGATAACTGGGACTCAGGGCAAAACAGGGAGACGAACAGCCGCCTGCTGGCGCTTAAACCAGTTGAGCGCGTCGCTCAGCCGGGTGACTTCCCCGACAATGATCAGCATAGGGGTATCGAGGCCGGCCTGTGCCACTTGCTCCGCGATGCTATCAAGCGTACCCAACACGGTCACCTGGGATTCGCACGTGGCGTTGCTGACAACAGCGACGGGCCTGGTTCCGGGCAAGCCGGATTCGATAAGAGCGTCCGCAATCCGCCCGAGCCACGCTGAACCCATGAAGATGACCAGAGTGTCGACGGCTTTGGCAAGGTTGATCCAACTAAGGTCAGGAGATTCGCCACAGCGCGCGCCATGAGCCGTGACAAAAGCTACGGACGACGCTATGCCGCGGTGAGTGAGCGGAATTCCCGCGAAAGCAGCCGCGCCCAGGACTGCGGAGATGCCGGGAATAATTTCAAAGTCCACGCCGGCCTCCGCGCACGCCAGAGCTTCCTCCCCACCCCGCCCGAAGATCAGTGGGTCGCCGCCCTTCAGTCGAACCACAATTTTCCCTTCTCGCGCTTTGGCGAGGATGAGACGAGTAATCTCTTCCTGCTTTGTGGAATGGCGGCTGCAACGCTTGCCCACGTAGATGCGTTCGGCCGACGGCGGGGACTGCTCCAGGAGCTTCGCCGGCATTAAGGCATCATAAAGAATCACTTCCGCCTGTTGCAGAGCATGGAGGCCCCGGAGAGTCATCAGGTCATCGGCGCCGGGTCCGGCGCCGATGATGAAAACCTTGCCCGCAGGTTTGCCCGGATGCTTCATTTCTTCAGGACCTTCTGGACGAACTCATCCACCAACTTCTTCTGCGCCGCCAAGTCTCCCGGAATTTCCAACCGCAGCTTTGAGCGTAAGAGTCCCACGGTTTCCGTCAGGTCGGCGGCATTTTTAGGAATCGCTTCTTCAAGATATTCGCGAAGCTTTCCGGCCAGAGAGGGGCTTCGGCCGCTGGTGCTGATGGCAATTCTCAGTTCGCCGCGCTCAACAACCGCCGGAGTATAGAAGTTGCAGTACGCAGGACTATCCACGACATTGCAGAGGATACCGTGGCGCTCTGCCTCTTCGGAAACGGCTTGCTGCACCTCATGGTCACTGGTCGCGGCAATGACAACAAAGTAGCGCTTGCTGAGGTCGGTTCGCTCAAACCCGCGGCGGACCAGGCCAATCGAGCCTGCCTCGGCCAGTTTTTCAATCTCAGCACCCGCCTTCGGCGAAACGACGGTGACTTCGGCGCCCGCCTTGATCAACTGCTTCACGCGCAAGCAGGCGATTTTCCCCCCGCCCACAACCAGTGCGCGCCGCCCGTTCAGCTTGAGATAAATCGGAAATAAGTCCGCCACTTGCTGCTCCGGTATCGGCAGCCGCCTGCCCGCCACGGCTACTGCGCTGCAAAGGCATACCGAATGTCTCCAGCCCAGCCTCATCAGGGCGCAGTCGCCACGCTAATCTCAGGTTCCAACTTCACCACGGCTGTAATTGAATTCGTGATGATGCAGTCACGATGCGCCTCTTCGAGAACCATCCGGGCAATTTCCGCGTCATCCTCGGTTCTGAACGTCAGGCTTGGCCGCAGGATCACTTCCGTGAAGCGATACCTTCCGTCGGCAAACTCCAACGCGCCGTCCGCACTGCTCTCATACTTCACCAACTCGAGTTCCTCCCGTTGCGAATAAGCAAGGAAGGTCATCAGAAGGCAGGCATCTGCAGCGGCTACCAGCATGTCCTCGGGAGACCAACAGACCGGATCACCCTTAAATTCCGGGGGGCTGGAGACCGGCACGACAGGCTTGCCGCCGACCAATGCGCTCGCGCGCCTTCCCGCGTCCCAGACCAGTCGGCTCTGATAGTGAAAACTTCGGTGCGATTCGCTTGGTTTCAAAGCAGTTTCCTTATGCTCATCAAATGCCGTTTCATACCGTGAAAAGCCTCTCGACCGGCGGAAAGCGTCTGGTTTGCTGTTCAGCGCTTTCATCGCTGGGGGCGCAGCAAGCCAGCCCGATTACGGTTCAGCGAATTCGGGGAACCTGCGAAGATTCACAACAACTTCCTTCACACCTTCCACGGCCTTCGCAATCGTTTGGACTTCCTCCTCGCTTGGTCCCGCCTGCCGGATCAGCACCCCGCCGGTCGCGACCTCCCCAAAAACTTCCACCTTTCCGTCGTCCGCGCGCACGTCAAATTTGATGGATCTCCACTTCGAATTCGCAGCCAATGCAACTTTGATCTTGCAGGCCAGCGCGTAATCTCGAAGCCATTTTCTTACTTCTTCAGTCGTAGCAAACGCCGGCAACTTCACCGCGGCCGCAACCATCGCGCAGGCCGTGCCAATCTCTATGTTGCCAAGATTAATGACAATGTCATAGTTTTGGGGATCGCGCCAATCCAGGCCATAAACGAATTTGGTCCATCTCACGCGTTCCTCATCCACCAGGCGGATATAGTCACGGGCGGACCCATAATTCAGTCCCTGGCGTTCCATCACCTCGCGAATTCTGGCGGACATGGGAGCAATCAGCCTGACCCGTAACACGTTGGGCAGATCTTTGAGCAGCAAGTGGCCGGCGTGACCGTGATAGACAAGGTCGCCACCAACGGAAGCGTCCGCTAGCGCAGACTGCAGAGCAATCAGGTAGATGCGTCGGTCCGACGTCATGCGTTCCCAAAACCGCGCACTCTTTTCAATCTTTCCGCGCAACTGCTCCTCTGATACACCCAGTTTACCGGCAGCCTGAACCAGGACTTCCCGCGCCAGCGATGGATAGCCCAAAGCCTTGGCCAGGCACTCGGCAAACGCCATGCCGCCGCTCATCGAACCTCGCGAAATCGTTATGATTGCCATGAGCAGCTTTCCTTTCTGTCCCTCAGATTCAAGGGATATGCGGAGGATTGAGTCCAATTACCCGCCCAGATGAATGCTGCACGTCCTGGGCCGTTAGACAATTCCATGCTTAGAGTCTCCCTGTCAGGCCACTGTAAATCATCTCGATTGCCATGATAAGAATAATGAAGCTGAAGAATATCCTCAGTGGTTTCGTAGGAATTCTCATTAAGAGCTTAGCACCGCTGAAGGCGCCCAGGAGAACTCCCAGCATTACCGGCATCGTCAATCCCGGGTCAATAAACCCTTGCATAAGATAGACCCCCGCACTTGCTGCCGCCGTAATACCAATCATGAAATTGCTGGTTGTCGTCGAAACCTTATACGGCAACCGCATAAGATGGTCCATCGCTAGCACCTTTACGGCCCCGGAGCCGATGCCAAGCAACCCGGAGAGCGTCCCCGCAACCAGCATCAGGGAAAAACCGCCCATCACATTGTATACCCGGTAGGGTTTCCA
The DNA here is from genome assembly GCA_021784615.1 of Acidobacteriota bacterium. Classification (GTDB taxonomy): domain Bacteria; phylum Acidobacteriota; class Terriglobia; order UBA7540; family UBA7540; genus JAMCXS01. Next base: position 4,085 of record JAJYHU010000117.1, read on the forward strand.
CCTCCCAAGATGTGGGTAGCTCCCTTCCATATTCAACCGGGCCGCAAGCCCGTCGGATGGCTGATCGCTTTCGGATTCTTCTTTGCGCCGGAAAGACATGTAGCCGGAGTAGAGCAAGACCAAACCAAAAATCACAGCGATCGTCGTTGCATGAAGATACGCGGCAATGATGGCGCCCGCAAGTGCTCCCGCGGTGGCCGCAACCTGCAGGAGCATGCCGATTCGCAGGTTTGTATAGCCTTCACTGAGGTAGGCGGCTGAGGCGCCGGAAGAGGTAGCAATTACCGAAATCAGCGAAGCTCCTACGGCGTAACGCAGGTTGACGTGGAAGAGTAGAACGAGCATGGGGACGAGCATTACGCCACCGCCCAGGCCCGTCAGAGCACCGATGACCCCCGCAAATAAAGATGCCAGGAACAGGAATAATGTGAACGGCGCAACGCTCATCTCAGGTATCCGCGATTCTCGAAAATCGGGCCGGCGAGCAAGCGGGACTAAGCATAACGCCCCGCGAGGCTATAGATCAGTATCGCAAGTACGATCAGGGTAACGACGACGTACATATAGTCTTTCTGAAGCGCGAAAGCGACCGCCGAGAAGGCAACACGCGAGATAGGAGTGAGAATCAGCAGCAAAATTCCCAGTTGGATTATGGCGCGCGTATGATGGGCCGCCAGGTCGTGAAAGACCCCCGTCACGGTCCGCAAATCTTCACGCTCGCCGGTGAAAAGGTGATAATGGGAGGCCGACTCGCCGCCTTGGAGGAGGTACATCGCGCCGCCGGCCATGACTACTACTGCCGCCAGGAGCACTCCGAACTGCAGCAGGCGTCCGATGATGCCCTCGATGCGCTTCTCGGTCCAGAAAACCTCCTTCACCGGCGGCTGGCTTGCTGGTTTCTCGTTGTCGGGTCCCTTACTGTCTTCTTCCACGGACACGTTAGATTCCTCCTGTAATGCCGTGATAAATCATCTCAACGGCCAGCACGGCAACGACGACCCCAAAAATGGCCCTGAGCACAGGAACTCTGGCTCTGACCAGAAACCGCGTTCCAGTCGTCGCCCCAACGAGCACGCCCAGCATGACCGGCATGCACAGGCCGGGGTGAATATAGCCCCGGTGGAGGTAAACGCCGGCGCTGGCAGCCGCGGTAACGCCAATCATAAAGTTGCTTGTGGTGGTTGAAACTTTGAACGGTAGCTTCATGGCCTGGTCCATCCCGAT
>JAJYHU010000212.1 GCA_021784615.1 Acidobacteriota bacterium
CGCTACCGGGAACTGCGTTCCAAGCGGGTGCTGACGGTGGTGGGCGGGGTCGAGGTGTCGCGTCCCTATTATCTGTGCCCCCGCTGCCAACCGGGGCAGTTCCCTGTCGATCGAGAACTGGAGAAGGGCTCGAAATTGGCCTGCCAGAAGGCGTTCTGTTTTGCCGGCGGGATGCTCTGGGCTCTTACTCCCAGGGCAATCTGGTTTTGAATCAGCCGAATTTTCTGACGGTCCAAACTAATGATTTCTTGAAGTCGCCTGATGCCCTTGGCAAGTTTTTCCCCATGCCATCCTCTCAATCGGTTAATTTCAGCGACGTCGCCCGATAGGGTGTCAAGCCTCCCCGACCACTGTGCAGCCAGCAGTCGCAAGGTTGCACACACATCAACATAGTCGCTGGAAACGGCAAAAACACGATTCTCGGCGGCATCAATATTTTTCTCCAGGGTTTCAGATATGGCAAAATCGCGCAGAAGCCTTTGGACCTCGAACCGCTCAGTGACTTGATTGTGCCCCCTCACAACACCCACTGCCACCGCCACCGCAAACCCTGCGGCCGCCAGCGCGGCGGCCACCCGGTGTTTCTTTTTCAGGCTCTCCTGGGCTTCCGGCTCCTGTTGCAGAATGGACGTCCAGAGCTTATACGCAACGCAGACCAGAAGCAGCACCCCTGCGGAGTAAGCAATGCGGCGGACGCTGCCGCCGGGTGCAAACACACTGTTGGTAAGCGTTAAAACACTCATCTCGGTGAGCACCGCCGCAACGGCCACGATGGCACCAAAGGCCAGGTACAGCCTTCGAGTGGCGCGCGAACGGACGGCGGGCAGCGCTGTCACCGGAGACTCGTACCGAACGTTGTATATTTTCCTCTTACTGCCCCCGATATCATGACGGCGGAGAATGCGGCCTCGCGTCTGCACCCGCAGTCCGGTGCCAGGATTCGCCCATTCAAGCGTCACTTCCTGATTTACTTCATAGACCTTCTCGCTGCTGCAACTGAGTCCCTCTTTTGAGAGGCTTTCCGTCTGCGCTTTATCGATTTGCCCTGAGGAAGCCCGAATCAAAATGGGACGCTGCACAAAGGCGGGGCGTTCGGCCTTCTCCTCGTCCGGAAAAGGCCTGGCGGAGGGCGTCTCGCGATCTTGACTTGCCGGAGCCGCAACGGCTCTGGCGCGAGCGACTTGCATCGCATATCCCCAGTGCGTATCAACGTTACAGGCTCCACAGGCTTTCAGCAGGACGCCGCCGGATTCAAGAACTTCTACCTCCGAAAATGACAGGGGCATGAATCTTGCCGTGTGACAGGTGCGACATTCCACAAGCGCTCTGGATTCCGCAGGCTTCTTGGAGCGGGACGGGAATTCGATTCCCCAAAAGGTGGGATAATCGCCCAGAGCTTCAACGCCGAACTCAACCCCGGCGGCCTCAGTGGATGACAGGATTCCGATAACTCGAAAGTCACCCTGCGCGCCGTTTTCCAAGTTCATCAGCCGAACTTGGCGGCCGACGGCGATGGGTTCGCCCAATCGAATCTGTGCGCCGTGGCGGTTGACGCCTATCGCGCAGCCCAAGCATTCAAAAGCGTCTCCATTTTGAGTGGTTCCCCCAACGCGCAGTCTGATGGTACACATCAGCCGGTCCGACCTGCGCTAACGCGATTTGTCTTGGAAGATCATGGCCCAGCCTCATGAGACGCAACACCCTGCCGCGTGATAGATTATGGCTTCACGGGCGGACGAGCTCGCGCTTTTGCCCAGCCACCTCTATTCGAATCGTCAGTCTGAAGATCAAGCATGAGAGGCATCTGGCGGGAAACGATTCATTCTGCTGCCGCCGATTCCCCTGTACTGGGGGCGATGCTCGGCGCGGTCAAAGCCGCAGTCTGCGTGCCGGGACGCGCAGCAGGCTTTTCTGCTGGGCTCAGGGATCAAGGGATTCCAAGCAGGTTGGTCCGCGTGGCGATTGTTTTCAAGCAAGGGGAAAGCCGCGAATAAGGCTCACTGAGTGCCGCAACCCACCGTTTCGCGCCCTAACGATCCGATCAGGACCTGGGCGACAAAATTGTTTTCCGCGACGGTCGTAAAGCTCTCCGCTGTGATCGCCGCTTGGCTGGACGGCGCCACCGAATAGGACAGGTAGCCCGAAGCGCAGGGCGCGGAAGGAAGGGCCTTTAGGGTGTAGGTGTCAATCTTGCCGTCAACCACGGGCCCGGGTACATAGACATAGGTATAGCCTCCCTTTTCGCCGTTCGCCAAAAGATTATCGACCAAGTCGGCAGCCTGGGGCGAGGAGGATCCATTTGAAGGTCCCAACTGGGCCAAGGTTGAGGAATAGCCCTGATTGTAAGTAACCGCGTAGGTGACTTCCGCGGTTTCAAGGGTCCTGAGAGAGGCCACTGCCGCCGCCTGATTTGCGGCGATTTTTGCGCTCAGCAGGTTGGGGATTTCAATGGCTGCAAGAATCAGCAGGATCGCCACGACAATCATCAACTCCATCACAGAAAATCCGCACGGAGTTTTTGATTCCTGCCTCAGCAACATGGAGTTTCAATCCTCTGCGGCTCGCAGCGAACAGTGATAAAAGGGAAGGTTTCGGACTTCCGCCCGGGAGCCGGAAGCGGTTTTCAGCTTGGTTCCGGCTTCTGCCAGCTCCTGGCGCACATAACCGAGCCCCAGCGTTTTCAGGAAGGTCGGCGAAACACAGGAGCTGGTGATTTCACCGGCTTCTTTTTCATCGAAAATCAACTTCTCGCCGGGCGCGGGAGGCTCCCCGGCGTCTACAAACAAGCCGACAAGTTTCCAGTTGACGTGTCCGCGGCTTCGCGCCCGCTCCACGATTTCCTGCCCGACGTAGCATCCCTTGTTGAAGCTGAGAGCATTCAGAAGATTCGCTTCAAGCGGCAGCGTGTCCTCGGCCAATTCTGAGCCGTACCGGGGGATTCCAGCCTCGATCCGCAGGGATTCCAGCGCTTCGGTTCCGCAGGCCAGCATCCGGTAAGTCGGAGCCTGCCCGCACGCGGCTCCCCACAAACCCATCATGCCCTTTGCGCCCACCCATACCTCGTAGCCTTCCTCGCCACCATTGCTCATTCGAACCACTCGAACCGGAAACCCCGCGTAATTGGCCGCAAAATGCTCGAACTCTTTCAAACGAGGCAAGTCGATGTGCAGCGTCTTCTCAACCAGGCCCGGTGCGCGCGGCCCTTCAAAGGCCAGTGCGTAAAGGTCCAACGCTTCCAGTTCCACCTGGTCCCCAATGATGTATCGGCGGAGAACTTCAAGGGCTTTAGTGCGCAAGTCCCGGTCCGTATCCACCAGCAGCCGGTCCTCGGCGGCATAAATCCGCAGGTCGGCAAGGATCTGCCCCTGGGCATTTAGCAGCGTGGCGTAAACTCCTTGCCCGGGTGCAAGGCTCTTGACGTCGTTCGACACAATCCGGTGCAGAAAACGCACGCGGTCCCTGCCTTTCATGGCGAACTTCGCCCGGAATGAAAAATCGAAAAGTCCCGCGGCCGTGCGCACCGCCTGATGTTCGTCACGTGAATTTGAGAAGCGGGCGGGAACGACGGCGCCATGATATTCGCCCAGGGTTGCACCCTGCGAAAGATGAAAATCAGCCAGCGGGCTCTGGATGGAATCAGTCATCGTCAACAGGCCTCGAACATGGACATGGAAGGAGATGGAGTTGTTTTCGAGATGCCACCGAGAGTCACGGGAAGCGCCTACTCGAGGGAATCCAATGGAACTTTCACCGACGCCACTGGAGCGGGCGACACTTTAACCAAGTGTCCGGTCCAGGAAGTCATCTGCTGCTCATTCGAGAGAAGGTCCTTCAGCGTTGTCCGGCTCAAAACCTGGTCGATCACATGCTGCACAGCGCGCCACAGCGAGCGAACCGAGCAATCCACCGAATTTGTGCACAGGGACTCGCTGCCGGCGTGCTCCCCGCAAAATCCCGGATCGTAAAGCCGTCCGCCCAGCACCGCCAGCGCCTCTCCCACAACGATTTGGTCCGCCGGCCTCGCAAGACCGTAGCCTCCCGCCTGCCCCCGGACGCTCCTCACCAGCCCGCCGCGGCGCAAAATTCGCATCAGCTTGGCGACGTAAAAATTCGAGATGCCTTCCTTCTCGCTGATTTTGGGGATCGTCAGGCTTCCGCTATCGCCTTCCCGCGCAATCCGCAGCAGGCACCGGAGCCCGTATTCTTCTTGAGACGTCAGCTTCATAATAGACCATCCCATCCAAGGCTTGCCGTCCGGCCGGACTCCTCACGCAAGATGGCTACTCATTCCAAGTTGCAGCCGCGCCGCCTCGGACATTTTGCTCGGGTCCCAAGGCGGATCCCAGACAACTTCCACCTTCACATCTTTCACCCTGGCCATCACCCGGATTTTGTCTTCCACTTCTCCCGGAAGCGACATGGCCGAGGGGCACGCCGGGCTTGTCAGCGTCATCTTCACCGAAATTTCCGACGACGACTCGACGCTGATCTCATAGACCAGGCCGAGTTCGTAGATATCCACGGGAATCTCCGGATCGTAAACGGTCTTGACCGCCTTGATCACCTGCTCCTTCAGACCCTCAGTTCCTGCGCTGCTCGAAGCGCCGGCATCGGGAGCCGCGGTCGCGGCTTTGCCGGATTCAGCCCCGGCGCTCTCGTCCGCCCCGGAGGGTTCCGCAATTCTATCGTTATCGTCCATTGCTTGCCCCTATTCCGTGGAAACTGCCTTCGCTTCTCCTGCCAGCGCGCTCCGCAAGGTGTGCCAGGCGAGCGTTGCACACTTGACGCGCACCGGGAACTCCGCCACGCCCGAGAAGACCTCTAGCTTGCCCAGCGGAACCGCGCCCGGCTTGTCGCCGTTCCCTTTGCCGGTCACCAGCGCATGGAATCGCTCGAAGAGCGCCTCCGCTTCCCCCAGCGTTTTGCCTTTCAGGGTCTCGGTCAGCAGGGACGCTGAGGAAGTCGAGATCGCGCACCCGGAACCTTGAAAGCTGACGTCGCTGATCCGGTCATTCTCAAGCTTAACGTAGATCGTGATTCGGTCTCCGCACAGCGGGTTGTAGCCCTCAGCGTGATAATCAGCGTCCTCGAGCGCGCGGAAATTACGCGGCCGCTTGCTGTGGTCGAGAATCACTTCCTGATATAAACCGCGCAGATCAGACATCAGCCCAGCAAGTCCTTCACCTTGCGAATCCCGGCGGCCAAAGTGTCAATTTCCCCTGCCGTATTATAAAACGCCAGCGAGGCGCGGGTGGTGGCCGGAACCTTGAAGCGCTCCATCAGCGGC
>JAJYHU010000352.1 GCA_021784615.1 Acidobacteriota bacterium
GCCATCCTGGCGCTGCGCTGCTGCCACCTCAACGGCCGCTTCGAGGATTACTGGGAGCGCCGACGCGCAGCCCTCGCCGCCTGATTCCCACTTCTATGTCGCACACCCAACAAGCAGGCATTCCTTGACAGGGGCAGGGGTGGGGTGATAGGTTACGCAACTCGTCTGAAGGGCGTTAATCCAAGTTGCGCTTTTGAGCCCTTGAGGTAAGAGGTGACGATGAAGCGCCGTACCGCTATCCGCTCAATACTGACGCTACCGGCCGCCATGGCTTTGCCGGTCCCATTACCAGCCCAGGTAGCCGGCCCGGCTCCTCCCCCCAGCAATGAAATGCCCGATACGCCCACCGTGGCCGCGGATACGCACACGGATACGGTGGTCAAGGCATTCAACGCCGATCAATTCGCCGCGCTCAACAAGTTGAGTTCCATCCTGGTGCCCTCGCTGCCTGACACCCCTGGCGGCTTGGACGCCAAGGCTGGGGAATTTTTGGATTTTCTGATCAGCCAGTCCCCTCCCGACCGCGTCATGCTTTACAACGAGGGCCTCGACCGGCTGAACCAGGAAGCCCGCAAGCGGACCGGCAAACCCTTCGGCGAGATTACAGCGGAGCAGGCCCGGCCTATCCTTGCGCCGCTGCACGAGCCGTGGACTTATGAGCCGTCTACGGACCCTTTCACATGCTTCCTGCGGGCGGCGAAGGAAGATATCCTGAAGGCAACCCGAAATTCGCGGCAATATATCAGCGTGGTTTCCCGCCGCAACCGCAGGGCGGGCGGCATGGGAATCTACTGGTTTCCCATCAACGACTGACATGAACACTGGCTACGACGTATTGATTATCGGTTCCGGCGCGTCAGGCGGCTCGGCCGCGCATGTGCTGGCCAAGAAAGGCATCCGATGCCTGATGCTCGATGCAGGGCCGGCTGTGAACTTTGAGCGTGACCGCGGCTTCAAGCGCGTCTACGATCTTCCTTACCGCGGCTTCGGCAAGCCGGGCCGATTCCCAAACGTGACGCAGGCCAACGAGTTCAACGGCAACGTGTGGGCGGACCAGAAGAAAAATCCCTACACTTATGACCGATCTGCCCCGTACAACTGGGTTCGGGTTCGACTGGTGGGCGGAAAGACGCTGTTTTGGGGACGCTGGAGCCTGCGACTCAGCAACTACGAGTTCCGTTGCAAGGATCACGATGGTTACGGAACCAATTGGCCCATCCGGTATGAAGATCTGGCCCCTTACTACGACCGGGCGGAGCGAATTTTTAGAGTGACCGGCCAAAAGGCGGGCTTGCCGCAGCTTCCCGATGGGGTGTTTATTGAAGATAACTCGCCGGACAGTGGCTCGATCCGGCGCTTTGATGCCGCCGCGGCGCGAAGGGGCATCGCCACAACGAAAGTGCGGCGCGCCAGCGGAGAACTGGCCAGTTCCGTAAATCTGCTTTTGCCGGGCGCGATCGAGACGGGAAACCTGCAAATCATCTCGGACGCCGTGGTGCGCGAGATCACGACGGACCCCAAGACGGGGCTCGCCAACGGCGCCTATTTTATTGACCGCCGGAGCCAGCACGATTATCACGTGGAGGCGCGGGTGGTGGTGCTGGGTGCTTCCTGCCTTGAAAGCACGCGCATCCTGCTCAACTCGGGCCTCGCAAACTCGAGCGGCGTTCTCGGGCACTACTTGTTTGACCAGTTCTACGTCAAAGACGTTGTGGTGGCCGTGGTGCCACAGGCGCGGGGCGGCAATCCTCCGCGGGGGCTGATGGGCGGCGGCGGTTGCGTTCCGAGGTTTCGCAATCTCAAGACGCGCGAGAAAAATTTTATCCGCGGCTACCTTCTGGATTTCAGCAGCGGAAGCACTCCAGACGCCAAGTACTTTCCTGCTTATGGCGAGGCCCTGGAAAAGCAATTGGCGGATGTGGAAGGCGCCGGGTTCGGCATATGGGCGATCGGCGAGGTCTTGCCGCGCTATGAAAACCATGTGCGGATCGACAAAAAGGTTTCGGACGCCTGGGGCATCCCGGCTCTGCACGTTCAAGCGAAATATACCGACAATGAATTTGAGATGGCGAAGGACTCGATGCGCGTGAGTGAAGAATTGTGCCGGGACGCGGGCTTCGAGGTTGTCGCGAGCCATTGGCAAATGGTTCCGCCGGGTGAAAGTATTCATGAGTTGGGAACTTGCCGCATGGGAGACGACCCCAAAACTTCAGTGCTCAACAAATACAATCAATCGCACGACATTAAGAATTTGTTTGTCGTAGACGGGAGCGCCTTTGTTTCCGGCGGCTGTCAGAACCCAACCCTGACCATCAGCGCATTGGCCATGCGAGCCGCGGAATATCTGGCTGAACAGATGCGCACGAGGGAGATTTGAACCTCTGCCTTTTCGCTTTGCTTTTTGCCGCCCTAGCGTCCACCACACCGGCCCATCCGCAGGCGCCCATCCAGCCCATCCCTTACAGCCATAAATTGCACCTCGCTCTGGGCCTGAAATGCCAAGACTGCCACGAGATGCCGGCGCCTGGTGACACGATGACTCTGCCGCAAACCCCAAAGTGCATGACCTGCCACAGTTCTATTGGCGCTGGCCGTCCGGCCATTGAAAAACTGAAAGCCTACGCGCAGCAGAAAAGGCCGATCCCCTGGGTAAGAATCTATGAGATTCCGAGTTTCGTTATCTTCAGCCACAAGACGCACCTTGACGCCGGCGCCAAATGCGAGTCCTGCCACGGACCTGTGGCCCAGCGCGACCACTTGTGGCGCGAAACCCCGCTTTCCATGGCTTGGTGCGTGAATTGCCACCGCGAAAAGAAAGCCACCACGGACTGTGGAAGTTGCCATCAGTTACAGGATTAGGCTGCTCGTGGGACAGTCGGAGAATAACCTCTTCCGTTTGTGGGGCGCGTCAGGCGGGTAACGCAATTCTTCTCCTCGCTTGCAGCTAAACAAAAATTAATTCAGAATTCAGGTATTGCTCCGGCAGGGTCGGCTATGGTGAGGAAGAGATGGAAGACACGAGCAGCAAAAGACGCCCGAGCGAAGCCGAGGAGGATTGTCCACGATAGGGCCTGCAGCGCAAACCAGCATCAGGAGGTGGCCGTGCCAAGCAATCGAATCAGGTTCGACGGATTGAAACTGACTGTCCAATTGATCGTGGCGCTCTGTTTAACTGGCGCCGCAGCCACGGGACAGTCCCGCGGCGCAGCCGGTCCATCCGGTCCATTGAAGGCTCAACTTGCCCCGTCGGCGAAGTCCACAGTATCCAGCTCCAACCAGGATGCTCCGCTTACACTGACGCTGGAAGACGCGCTCAGGCGCGCAAGGATGTACAGCCCCCAATTCCAAGCTGCGGTGACGGCCGCAAAAATGGCGCGGGAGAACGTTGTTCAGTCCAGAGCGTCGCTTCTGCCCTCGGCCGATTACACCATGCAGGACCTCACCACGCAGGGCAACGGCATTCTTCCCAGCGGACGATTCGTCACAAATGACGGCGTTCACGTCTACCGCGCCTGGGGTGTTTTTAGACAGACCCTCTCTGCCGATACCTTCACGCTTGCCGGATACCGGCGCGCAACCGCGGCGGAAGATATGGCGCGGGCGCAGCAGGAGATTGCGCGGCGCGGGCTGAACGTGACCGTCACCGCGGCCTACTATGGCCTGGTGGTTGCCGAGCGCCAGTACGCCACCGCGCAACAGAGCCTGGACCACGCCCAACGTTCGCTCAAAGTCAGCCGGGAATTGGAAAAGGGCGGCGAAGTCGCTCATAGCGACGTGATTACCTTCGAAATCCAAGATAACCAGCAGCAGCAGGCGTTCCATGAGGCGAAGCTCGCCATGGAAAATGCGCGCCTCAACCTGGCCGTGCTGCTGTTTCCGGATTTCAATCAAAACTTCAACGTTGTGGATGATCTGGACACTTTTCCGCCGCTCCCTACGCTTGTGGATGTCATGAACATGGCAGCGGCCGCCAACCCGGAGGTTCGCACCGCCATGGCGGCTTTGCGCGAGTCGAGATACGGCGTCTCGCAAGCGCGGGCGGCTTTTCTGCCAACGCTCTCTTTTGATGTCGATTACGGCATCGAAGCCAACGCCCTAGCGCTTCAGAGCCGAGCCAGTGCATTCCCGGAAGCAGGCAGGCTGCCCAACCTCGGCTTCTTTGTGACAGCAACGCTCAGCGTTCCGGTGTGGCATTGGGGAGCCACGCTCAGCAAGCTGCGCCAGGCCGAATACCAGCGGCGGCAGGCGCGCGCCGATCTGAGCTTTGCTCAGCGCCAAGTTTTGAAGAACCTCTATTCCTACTATAATGAAGCGCGTACGGCCCGGGCGGAGTTGAGCACGCTCGAGAGTTCAGCGAATCTTGCGGCGGAGGGCTTAAGGTTGAACACTCTGCGCTACAAGGCCGGAGACGCGACGGTGCTGGATCTGTTGAACGCTGAAAACACTTTGACGCAGGCCCGCGACAGTTACGCAACCGGGCTTGCGCGCTATCGGGTAGCCCTGGCCAATCTCCAGACCCTGACGGGGAGCTTCTAATTGATACTACTTGGACCACCGCTGGCGGCGCAGGGCCAGAAAATCGTGAGGACTGAAAATTCCTCTGACACCGCCGGGCACCGGAGCGGACACAAGGCGGTACTGCAACCGGTGAAGCGGCGGCCCGGTTTCAAACCATTTGAATACCGGATGCCGGCTTTGCTGGCGCTGGTTCTTTCAATGGTTCTGGCAGGGTGCGGTCGAAAGCAGGCTCCGGAAAGCGAGCCCGTAGTTACGGTTCAGGCTGTGCGTGTTGAGCGGTCGGAGATCCGCCAGCAGGTTTCTACGGAAGCGGTTCTGTACCCGCTGCATCAAGCCACAATCGTTCCTAAAATCAGCGCCCCGGTGGAAAAATTCTATGTTGAGCGCGGAGACCGGGTGCACGCCGGCCAGTTGCTTGCGATGTTGGAAAACAGAGATCTCGCAGCTGCCGTTGCCGAGGCCAAGGGCGCTTATGAACAAGCCGAGGCCAATTATGAGGGCACTTCCGCCTCCAATCTTCCCGAGCAGATCCAACAGGCGGAAGCTGCGGTGATAAGCGCGAAGGCGTCGTACAAAGCCGCGCAACAATTGTACGCGAGCAGCAAAAAGCTCTATCAGCAGGGCGCGCTGGCGGGAAAACAACTGAACCAGGCGGCGGTCGGGCTGACTCAGGCCGAGACTCAGTTGCAGACCGCCGAGCAGCAACTCGAAAAGCTCCATTCCGTGGGACTGAAAGCGCAG
>JAJYHU010000196.1 GCA_021784615.1 Acidobacteriota bacterium
ATGGCAAGGCATCTTGCTTTAAAATCTGAAATCGATACGGTTTCCGGCATCTTTGCTCCTCATTTGAACATTGAGTTTGCCGTAATGTATCATGGTCAACGACTATAGTCAAGAGCTCTCCTCCCCGCTCGCAACCTCGTATTCCCTGGGAACCAAACACCATAGAAAGAGAAAGCAGCGCTGTGGATAGACGGGGATTGCCGCGCGTGAATCAATGCGTCGCCGACTCTTAGTTCCAGCGAGATCCGCAGAAAATAAGGCCGTAAGCTGGATGTAGCCCGGGAATGCGCCGTCTAATCCTTGGGATGAATTCAGGTTTGATTCGCGCGGGAATTTCAACGTGCCGGCCGGCCTGAATGTGCCGGGGTCTGCAAAGATCGGCACAAATTATACGACGGCAAAGAATTTGACCCAACTCACAGCCGATGCGAACTTTGCCGGGACGGTCTACCTGACGGCACCGGTGATACCAACGGCCAATCTGACGCTCACCTGCGATTTGAGGCCGGTGCACGGGGCGGTAATCACCCTTGGCAGCTATAATCTTGCAATCAATAGCCCATTCCATGCGGGACTTTATCAGTGTTTCGACCAGAATGGATCGGGCGTTGTGACTTTCGGTGGAAATGTGCCAAGAATTATTCCTCAATGGTGGGGCGCTTCTCCAACAACGGCCACAAGCACCGCGGTTCTAAGCGGACCCGATGATACAGCAGCCACAGATGCACGCCTCCGGGTGGGACATTCCGCCTGTCAGCGCTTCCAGCAGGAGCGTATTATCAGATATCGAGTGTGACTGTTCCGTATCCAATGAGGATTGAGGGTGACGGATGGATCTTTGATAATTGGGGGTTCAAGCTCAATCAAGTGCCCTTGGCCTACATAATGTACGACGGGGGATTGGGTGGTTCTACGATATGTTCCACAATCTCCACGGTCGAGCCTTTGATTATGAGGCTAAAGCAGGGCCAGTGACGCGCTCGAATCTGGGCGGCGATATAAGCAATATTCTTGTCATCGCTCTAAACTATCAATATGCTCCCTTGCCTGTGAAAATGCATTTAGTTGTCTTAAGGATGATCTTGACATCGCCCCAAAAGGAGGAGTTCAGGATGTACTCTTCGTCCATTTTTACACGCTCGTCGTAGTCTTCCGTATCACTTCTCTTACTGGTCTGCCATGGACCGGTTATCCCCGGTTTTACCGAGCAGTAGAGCCCGGAGGTCTCTTTGTAATAGTCGTAAAGCTCCTTGTAGACGATCGGGCGAGCGCCGACTACGCTCATATCCCCTTTAAGCACGTTAAGGAATTGAGGGAGTTCATCCAGGCTGGTTTTCCGGAGGAATTTTCCAATTTTTGTCACTCTCGGGTCGTTCTTCAATTTAAAAGTTTTTTCCCACTCTTCTTTGGCCAGTGGGTCGCGCTCCAAGAGGCCGGCGAGCCTGCGGTCGGCGTCCACGCACATGGTCCTGAACTTCAGGCATTTGAAGCGCCTGCCTGCGGACGTAATCCGCGAGTGCCCGTAAAAAACGGGGCCGCCGTCCTCGATCCTGATGAGAAGTGAGATCAGGAAATAAAAGGGCAGTGAGAATAGAATGACGGCAAGGGAGAAACCTATATCGAAGTACCGCTTGCCCCTGACGGATGGATTGAAGCTCAGGACGATGTTGTCGCCCAATCTTTGCATCTCGGCGTTGAAGATCTTATAAGTGTAGAAGTTAGGCACAAGGAAGATTTCGCAGCCAAGGGTCATGCCCGTCTGGAGTATGTAAAACGTCTTGCTCTGCTCATGTAATGGAAGCGCGATGTATACGAGGTCGACCCTATTTCTGCCAAGGTAGCCCGGAAGGTCGCGAATCCTGCCCAGTATGTGAATGTTTCCGTTATTTCCGTTGGATTCAGGATGCCGGTCGTCGAAGAAGCCGCGAACGCTTATGCCAAGCCAGGGAGTGTGAAGTAACGTTTCTGCTATTCGCTTTCCAAGATCTTCGTACCCGACGATGACCGCGCTTTTCACATCCTTGCCCCTCGGCGTAATAGACCTAAGAATGCGCCGCACGAACACGTGTGCGATGATAAGCAGCAAAGGCGCCGAGATGAACCAGGAATAAAGCGAAACTCGTGAGTACCGGTGGGATATCCCAAGTGAGAACAGCGCAAAAACGGCGACTGAAACGATTACCGCCCATGCTCGAAGTATGAGGACGGCCTCTTTCAGCAAGTCGTTGCTTCTCTTTGACCTGTAGACCTCGTATGAGCGGAACACGAGGAGGGAGAGAATGAAAGCCGAGGAGGCCAGGTAGGTATAGTATCGGGTCCAGTCTCTCTGATATATAAAAACCGCAAGGAGGAGTGCTGCTGTAGCAATCGCAGAGTCAACGAAGTACAAGAGCCTTTTGAGCGACGAGCTTCTTTCCCGCATCCAGATGGGGACATCCATGGCCAATCACCCTCCGCCTCGTTTCAGTGAATCGCCTCAGTTTTCGGTCAGTTAACGCTGCCAGCCAGCCGCCGGTTTTGAATTTGGCCTGTGGTCGAGCGCAACTCCGGTGTGGGCAGGCGCTCCCAACCGGCAGACCGGCGGAAACGCTCCATCTGTTGCAGATGTGTGGATCATCCTGCCAGGATTCCTTCGAACCTGGTGGCTATCCTATCTACATCGAACTTACTTTCAGCGTATTTGCGTCCGTTTTCGCCCATCGTTGCGCGGATATCCGGACTATGGAACAGCTCTCTGGCGGCGACTAAGAAGGCCTCGGTATCCGAGGGGTGCACAACAATGCCAGCCCGCGCCTCCATCACCGTACGTGCGGCAAGATTTTCGGCCGGCACAGCCAGGAGCAGCGGCCGACCGCTACATAGATAGGTCAGGACCTTCGACGGGACCGCGAATACTCCAGCATCAGGTTCCAGCAACGCGATCAAGACATCGGCGGATGCTAGCACCGAGGGCATTTCACCGAACGGCTGGAAAGGGAGGATAATCAAGTTATCGAGACCGTTGCGCTTTTTTTGCTCCTGTAGAAACTCGGCTCCCAGCCCCTCCGTCACCACGAGCACCCTCACATCGGTTTCGGGCGCCATGGCCCTTGCCAACTCCACAAGCATGCCCGGATTGTGTTTCATGCCGAGGGTGCCGGTGTAAACGAAACAAAACTTGTCGTGAATTGAGTGCCTTCGACTCCAGGCGTTCGACTTTGGAAGGCATGGGATGTCGTCCAAAGGCGCCCAGTTATGGACCACGTGTATCTTATCGGCAGCAACGCCCGCCTTTGACACAAGGGGGAAGAAATCTTCAGTTATGGCGACAACAGCATCGCTACTGCACAACAGGTTTCGTTCGAGACCCATGTAAATCCAGCCAACCGTTTTCCCCATCATTGGGATTTTTTTTGCCACATTATTCCTGATGGCTATTCCGAGCAGGGCCTGGAGCCAGAAAGTGAGCCGTGCCCCGCTCCTCCGGCATTCCTTCAAGAGAGCCGCCTGGACTCCCAGTGGGGTGTTGGCTGATATCACGACTTCAGGGTGGAACCCACTGGCAGCTTCGCGGAGCATCCTGCCAAGCTTCCGTTCCTGAAGAGCCCTAGAGAACAGCCCGTACTTGTTGAAGGGCTTGCCGAGGTCGATGGCTTGGATCCGGAGGCCGGGAGGATCCTGCGGCAAGCGGGCCAGTTCGCCTCGCGGCCCTTGAAGCTTTCCGCAATAGGTATGCAGAACATGATGGCCTCTTGCCGCCAGCGCGCGGCTAAGCTGGGTCGGGAAGGGATGCCCCGCGTGGTCGTTTACAAGAATTTTAAGATGCTTCGGCATGAGTGGAAAAAAGGTATCGACTTAAACGAGTTTGGGATGGTCGGGATGAACGGGCAGGCTCATTGGCCTGCCTCAAACACGAAGTCTCCTTGAATGGCCCTTCCGTTCATATCGTAGAATAGGTTGTGAATGCCCTTTAGACAAAAATCCCTATCCCTTAGCCAGGCTATTACCTCGTCGGCAAGCGCCTGGCCGCCGTAGAGCTCCACAAAGGAGCATTCCACATAAATCCAGGCAAAGCCGCCTAAAAGATCTTCACATCCACGCAGAACCTCCAGCTCATAGCCCTGAACATCGAGCTTGAGCAGTGCAGGCGGGCGTATTTCATCGCCGGAAAGGCGATCGGCCAGTCTTACGACCTTTATTTGCGCAGTACCACACTCGGCGGCGCCAGGAAAAAGGGAGGTCTGGAGGGCCATAGGAAGCAACGAAGAGGAGTCGTCATCAGCCGCGACATGGATGTCCGCCACTCCGCTCTTTGGACCGACCGCCTTCTCGTGTAATGTGACCATGGGATCTCGCGCGAACACTCTGCGGAAGATTGCCGCAGGACCGGGAAGCGGCTCGAATGAGGCTATGCGGGCTTCAGGGGCATACTCTCTGGCGGCGAGCGCAAACTGGCCCCGGTTGGCGCCTATATCTACGACGGCGGCGAGGTCGCATGAAAGCACGGGACGATGCTCAACACCGGCCAAAACACCATAGCGGAGCAAGGCACGGGCAAGACGACGCGACTGCAACACCTTGGCCAGTTTGTTGACGCGAAGGAGATGAAGCTGGAAGCTCATTAATTCGATCTCTCGTGCCCCGGATTACCCTGGGGCGCCAGAGGTCTACGGCGGTGCGATGGTTTAGACCGCGCAGGCCTCAGGGCGCAGTGGAATCGGCTCTCCTTCCAGGATGGCCTTGTAAACGGTGATCATCTTCCTTGCGGCCGCATCCCACGTGTAATTTGTCAAAATGAAATCTCTCCCGCGTTTGCCCATGCGCGCCCGCTCCTCGGCCGGCAGACGCAGGATGGAGTCGATTGCATCAACAATGGCTTCTTGATCAACCGGGACGTATCGGCCACATGAGTATTTTTCAAGCTCATCCCACGGCGTAGCGTGGGTGGTCACAACCGGTGTCTCGCACATCAGCGCTTCAGCGACGACATTTCCAAAATTTTCAGAATAGGAGGGAAGTGCAAAAACATCGGCCCGCCTGTAAAGTGCAAGCTTAGCCTCTCCTACGACATTGCCGGTGAACAAAATATCCCCTGAATATGGAGATGCAACTGCCAACTCACGGACGAATCGCCCATAGCTCAGATAATCCGGGCCGGCAACCACAAGCAGCGCATCGGGGTGCTTCCTCATAATTGTCTGCCAGGCGGGGATCAGGATATCCAGACCTTTCTGCGGGCTCAGTCGGGAAAGAAATAGCA
>JAJYHU010000116.1 GCA_021784615.1 Acidobacteriota bacterium
TGTTTTTCTTTTGCTTGCCGTGTGGGCAAGCCACTTTTCCCAGCTTCTTGCTTATATTTTCCTCTGTTTCGCCGCGTGCGGCCCTTATGTGGCGCTTGGGCCGTTCTGGGCAATCGCCACGGAAACGCTCCCGCGCGAAACGCTGGGCGCAGCCATGGGACTAGTAACAGGCTTGGGGAATTTGGGTGGATATTTCGGTCCATTGTGGGTAGGTTACATGAGTCAGCGCAGCGGTAATTTTGTTGGAGGCTTTAGCTTGATGGGTATCTGCTTTCTGGTAGCCTCCAGCTTGACTCTCCTGTTAAGATCATCTTCTGCTGTGCATCCCTCCCAGAACATGAAATGGAGAAGGGGATGCTGACCCCAAAGACGCAGGGCGACAACCCGCGAACAGGACAATTTAACAAGCGCAAAACTCTACATTACTTGAAAGGAAAAACACATGACCTCTTGGTTAAAAGGAATCATCCCCCCTCTTGTCACGCCCTTTGACGGGCGTGGGAAGATTGACGAGGCAGCTCTCGCTGCCGAAGTCGAACTTCAGATTTCCTCCGGGGCTACGGCGGTGTGCGTAGGCGGCAGCACCGGCGAAGGCGCCGGGCTTAAGCCCGAGGAACTTTTCGACCTTTGTTCAATGTGTATTAAGCACGTTCGAGGTCGTATTCCCGTGATCGGAGGGGCGATCCCGGATAACACGGATGAAGCAATCGAGCTCAGCCTCGCCGCTAAAAAAGCCGGCGTTAAGGCCCTCCAGATCGCCTCCCCACTACGTATTCCTGGCAGGCCCAGCCGAATTGGTTCCTTACTACACGCGAATCAAAGAAGCCACCGACCTTCCGAGCATCCTTTACAACGTTATCCCCTGGGCCCAGGTTTCCGCGGACGCAATCGGGATGCTGATTGAAGCCGGTGCGATTGATGCCGTCAAACAAAGCGGGGGCAACTTACATCTCGTTGCTGACTTATTGTATCGCTATGGAAAGAAAACCCCTATTTTAACCGCCGTTGATGACCTGATCTACCCCTCTTTTGTGTTGGGGTCGCCTGGCGCGGTCGCGGCAATTGTGACGGTTCTTCCCAAGGAGTCCGTGGCGCTCTATGAAGCTGTCCAAAAAGGCGACCACGCGACGGCGCTCGAAATGCATAG
Organism: Acidobacteriota bacterium; assembly: GCA_021784615.1. Lineage (GTDB taxonomy): Bacteria > Acidobacteriota > Terriglobia > UBA7540 > UBA7540 > JAMCXS01. The sequence goes on from JAJYHU010000116.1 coordinate 1,148, forward strand.
CAAACTTCTGCTGCTGTGGCGCGCGCTGGAAGGGGAAACCGGATTCCCCGGAAGGGTAAAATTTGCCATCTCCCTTCAGGGCCGGTCTGCAGGATTGCCCCGCCATCCCCAACGCGTGGCAAACGCGGAAGATCAAGCCGTGGTTCGCAAAGCGTTTGAGGAAGCGAAGATACCGATCGCCTCAAAGTAAATGGGGCGGCACGGTAAACCGCATGGCAGGAAGGACGACAGCCCCGTCGTCAAATGCAGAAACACCGTGTAATGTCGCGACCCTTTAAAGCTTTGCTTAATGCGCTCTCCATCAAGCTATTCTGTAGCGCGTTTTAAGGCTTGGGGGTCGCGACATTTTACGGTTTGGAGGTGCTCGCAGTAGAGCACCAGTTCCCCTTCATTCTTGAAAACCTCATAGGATGCCTTGACCAAACCCATATCTTCGTATTTGGGGCGTTTCTCCAGATTCGTCCGGATGGTATAAATCGTGTCACCGATAAAAACCGGCTTGATGAATCGCAACTTGTCATACCCATAACTGAACGCGTTTACGCAATTCGTCGCCACCAGGCCGAGGCCTACGCTGAAGACAAAAGCTCCCGCCACCAGGCGCTTGCCAAAACGCCCCTCCCGGTTTGCGAACATCTCGTCCGCCACATACGGGTGCATATCCAGCACCAGGGCGTTAAACAACATGCTCTCACCTTCTGAAATGGTGCGGCGGATGGAGCGAATCTTGTGGCCAAGCTCAAAGTCTTCGTAAAACCAGTTTTCCGCATTCCAAACTGGAATCTCCTGGTGTTTTGCCGGATCTGGGTTTGGATTCACGCTTTATAACTCCTTGTAGCAGTTCTGATCAAAGCCCGAACTCCCGCGCAATCTCCTCTGTATGCTCGCCGACGCGAGGAGCGCTCAGGTTGGATTTATAAATCTCTCCATCCACTCGAATCGGGCAGCGCGTTGTGACCAGAGCGGCGCCATTCGCACGGCGCACGCTCTGCAGCATGTCCAAGGCTTTGAATCCTTCATGCTGCAACAACTTGGGCCACGTGAAAACGTCTGAACACCACACGTCGGCCGGTTCCAGGATGCTGAGCCAGTGCTCGGTAGTCTGAGATTCCAGATGCTGAGCCAGAATGCGCTTGATTTCGTCGCGTTTGGTAAACCAGGTGTTTGGATCGGTGTAGCGCGCAAGGGCCTCGCACCCCATCAGTTCGCCTAAGCGTGTCACGGAACCCATGGCGATGGCGAGGTAACCGTCTGCGGTTGAATAAATCCCATAGGGCGCGGCAAGGTAAGCATGGGCATTGTTGATGGAGCTTCGCTTCGGGAGCTTGCCACCATCGTTAAGGTAAGTGGTCAAGACTTCGAACTGATGGTCCAAAACGGCTTCGAGCAAGCTGACTTCAACATGTCCACCCTTACCGGTCGTTCCCCGGCGCACCAGGCAGGCCAGAATCCCCTGGACCAGATAGGCTCCTGCGAACATGTCGGCCGTGGCCAGGCCGAACGGCATCGGGGGCTGATCTGCGTTTCCATTAAGCCAGGCCAAGCCGGAAAGCGATTGGGCAAGCAAGTCCTGCCCGGGCTTGTCCCGCCAGGGACCCTTTTTGCCGTAGCCGGTGATTTCACCGTATACAAGTTGCGGGTTCATTTTTCGCACTAACTCGTAATCGAATCCCAGCTTCTCAATCACGCCGGGACGAAAATTCTGAATCAGGACATCAGCCACCTTGACCAGTTTCTCAACGCGCGCGCGATCCTCGGATTTCTTAAGGTCTGCCGCAAAACTTCGTTTATTGCGGTTAATGGAGTGGAACAGTGTGCTGTCGCCGTCCAGTTCGAGGTTTGAAATATAAAGGCGGCGGCACAAGTCTCCCGGGCCCTGACGTTCGATTTTGATGACTTGCGCACCCAGATCAGCCAGCCGTAATGCCGCCCAGGGCCCGGCAAGGAATTGGCTGAAGTCCAATACAAGAATACCTTCCAGAGGCTTCATAACGCGGTTTGCGTTCCTTTCTGTTCAGAAGGCACGCCGGAGATCATTTTTATATGCCCAACCAAATTTTATCTGCAAAATATTACCCCGTAAACAGGATAATTCCTTCTTCGCAAGCGTTTACGGGTGAACGATGGTGTTAAGACGAACGGCGGCCCTCTTCTGGGATGGGCCGCTTCCTGACCATTAGAAGGTGCTCGCACGCAAGCACGACCTCCTGGCGTTGATTCAGCGCTTCCACCAATTCCACGACAATCCCATAGTCAGGACGCTTGGCCGAGTCCCGCTTTTCTTTCAAGGTGACTCGTGAATGCAGAGTGTCTCCTATAAAAACGGGCTTAATGAAGCGGAGACGGTCGTAGCCATAGGTAAAAGCCTGAGGATTCACGGCGGAAGCAGAGAGTCCGACGGCGACGGTCATCACCAGTGTCCCATGGGCAATTCTCTCCTTAAACTCCTGCCCTTTGCACCATTCAGCGTCCATATGGTGGGGGTAAAAATCTCCGCTCTGGCCGGCGTGCAAAACAATATCGGTTTCTGTAATGGTGCGGCCCAAGCTTTCCCGCATTGTGCCGACCTCGTATTCTTCAAAGTATTTTCGTTGGGTCATTGTCTCAGTCCGATCTCGCGGTTAATTGCAGCGGCGGTTTCCTTTAAGCCTTCGATGATTTCCCGAGGATTACTTCTCTTCCCCCGGATGTCCAACGACGCAACCGCCAGTGCGGCGGTAAAATCAATTTCCGGATTGCCAACCAGGACGGCATAGCTTTCAATGCCGACAACGGGATCATCCCGTGTCGTTGAAGTCCCTTTTCGCTTGATCTCATCGAGTTTAGCGCGCAGCCTGTTCCTGCCGGCACGGTTCAGTTTGCAGTAATCAGCAGAAGTTTCGCAAAAGTATTGAAGCTCGGGTTCCTTGAGGAAGGCGAGAAGAAGCCTTCCGGAAGCCGTATGGATGGGCGAGAAAGCCGCGCCCACTTCAACCGAAAATCGGTAGGACTCCGGACTATCCGCCTGCGCGAGGACAACCAGCCGGCCGTTTTCAAGCGTGCTGACATGGCAAGATTCTTTAAGACGTTCGGCTAGCGTACGCATGGGAATCGCAATAGCCCTCAGCAGTTTGTCGACCGGAGAGTGAGCGTGCGCGAGTTCGTAGAGCCGCAGGGTCAGGCTGTACTTGCCTGAAATGGGGTCTCGTTCAATATAGCCACGGCGCTCGAGTGCGTTGAGCATTCGGAACAGTTCGCTGCTGGTGCGGCCCAGTTTCCGGGCCATTTCCGACAAGGATTGCGGAACTTGCGAAGCAGCAAGGGTTTCGACGATGTCGAGCCCCTTCTCGAGAGCAGGCACAGAATACTTTTGAGAGTTCTTCTGCAGGTTTCCCATTAACTTGATGTATTTTATCGTAAACTTGCGTTTTGCAAAAGAAATGACCATCCTGCTAGGAGTGAGCGTTGAAAAAGGAGTCGCCTCCGGGAAACGAGGGATCTTATGCCGCAATTTCACCTAAACCAGAAGCCGGCCATGCCGGAAGTTCCACGACCGATTGTCATTATTGGAGCCGGCGGAATCGTTCATGACGCCCACCTCCCCGCATACTGCAAGGCGGGGTTTCAAGTTGCCGGCATTTACGATCTCAATCCTGAGCGAGCTCAAGCTCTCTCAAGCCAGTTCGGCATCGAGCGGGTGTTTCCTTCGCTTGAAAGTGCAGCGAGCGACGCCCCCCCTGACGCGGTCTTCGACGTTGCAGTGCCCGCACCTGCCATCATGAAGGTTCTCCCGCACCTGCCTAGTGGCCGCGGTGTTCTCATCCAGAAACCCTTGGGTGAAAATCTTGCCGAGGCAAGGCGTATCGTTGAACTCTGCCATGAGAAGCAATTTCGCGCGGCCGTTAATTTTCAGATGCGGTACACGCCATACGTCCTGGCCGCCCGGAGCCTTCTCGATCAAGGCGTCATCGGTGATTTACATGGTATGGAACTGCGGGTGACCGTCTTAACGCCCTGGCACCTCTGGACCTTTTTGGAGGGAATCCCGCGGCTCGAAATCCGGGAGCACAGCATCCA
>JAJYHU010000417.1 GCA_021784615.1 Acidobacteriota bacterium
ACCATTTCGACCTTCGGCGGCAATCCGGTCACCTGTGTGGCTGCCAAGGCCACCATCGACCTGATTGAAGAAGACCGGCTGATGGATCACGCGGAGACCGCCGGGAAACATTTCCGCGCGGGGATCGATGCCTTGAAAGAAAAACACTCCGTCGTCGGCGACGTGCGCGGCATGGGGCTGATGCAGGGCGTTGAACTCGTGAAGGATCGCAAGACCAAAGAGCCGGCCGGGGACCTGACCAACCGCGTGCTCGAACGCGCGCGCGCGAACGGCTTGATTGTGGGCAAGGGCGGGCTTTACGCCAACGTGGTTCGCATGTCGCCGCCGCTCAACATCCCTGTTGCGGATATCGACCAGGCTGTCGCCATCCTCGACAAAAGCCTTGCTGAGGCCGTGAAAGCTTAGCGGCGCGGATTGCTTCGTCCGGTGAATCTTAGGAGCAGCAGGGCAGTGCGGCGCGGCGATTGCCAGCCCATTGCACGAGGGCGCTTTGCTGTCTGGCACCATTCGGCCGTCAAATTTGTAAATTTCCCTTGCGTTCAGCACTTCCCTCCTTTAAACCCCTATATCAGGCTTCGTGGTCTGCGAACCGCGATGCGAAAAGTCAGGACTGAACTTGCACCAACACCACCAAGCGCGCCGCACCGCAGAGGATAACGCGGCATGAAGCTGAAAAACCTGCGGGAGCTTACGCTCGACCGGGGGCTGGCCCACAACGTTGTGGCGCTCTACGGAGTGCAGTTTGCCGGATACCTGCTGCCGCTCGTCACGATCCCCTATCTCGCGCGCGTGCTGGGCGCGGCAACGTGGGGACTGGTAGCTTTTTCCCAGGCTTTCGGCGCTTACGCGAGCCTGGTCATCGAATTCGGCTTCGGTTATTCCGCCACGCGCGAGGTGGCAAAGTGCCGCGGCTCCCGGGACGCTCTTTCCGGGCTGGTGGCCGGAGTTCTGGGCGCAAAGGTTCTTCTGGCGGCTGGCGCGGTCGCGCTCGCCATCGCGGCTGAACAATGGATTCCGCTCTTTCACCGGCATGCCGTCTTCTTTTGGGCCGCCATGTTCGGGGCGCTGGCGCAGGCCTTCAGCATTCTCTGGTATTACCAGGGCTTTGAGCGAATGCGTCTGGTGGCAGTGCTGGACGTTTCGGGACGGGCGCTCGGGACCGCGGGAATCTTTATCCTGGTCCGCAACCCGAGCGACGGCTGGAAGGTTCTGGCGCTCCAGGGCGCGGGCGCGCTGGTTTCCGTGATCGTCTCGACCGTCCTGGTCTTCCGGGAAGTGCCGCTCCGGCTGCCCAGCGCGTCGCTGATCTGGAAAACGCTGCGCATGGGATGGAGCATGTTCGTCTTCAGAAGTTCGCTCGGCTTGTACTCGGCGGGCAGCACTTTCATCCTGGGACTGTTTGCGCCGGCGGAAGCTGTCGGGTTCTACGCCGGAGCGGAGAAGATCGCGCGGGCCTTTATGGGCTTGCTCGCTCCCGTCCAGCAGAGCCTCTATCCGCGCTTCAGCCATCTGGTCCATCAAGACCCTCCCACCGCCCGGCGACTGGCGCGCCTGAGCCTGCTGGTGATGAGCGCCTTTGGCGCACTCTCCAGCCTTGCGGTTTTTCTCGCCGCGCCCTGGATTGTGCGGATCATTCTGGGTAAAGGATTCACTGCAAGCGTCCCGGTGCTGCGCATCATGGCCGCGCTGATCTTTCTCGACGCCTTCAGCACCATGCTCGGAATGCTCTGGATGGTGCCACTCGGTCTTGACCGCGCCTTCAGCCGCATCGTGCTGGCCATTGGGGTCCTGAACATTGCCCTGGCGCTGATCCTGGCTCCGCGATTGGCCGGCGCCGGAGTTGCCGCGGCCGTGGTAGCGGCGGAAGTGTTTGGCGCCTGCCTGATCTCCATCACTCTGCACCGCCGGGGCCTCAACCCACTGGCAGCGCCGGCCAAGGAATAAGCGGCGCTGTTCCCGAAACCATGTAGCCTCCAAAGCGGCTCGCGACTTTTAGCTTCGTTTTATGGCGTTTTATTTGTTTTCAACAACTTGGCTAGCTTCGTTTTAGCTTCGTTTTCGGTTCGTTTTGGCTGTTTTTTCCACAGCGGTCTTGTGTTTTCAGCAACTTCCCAGCTTCGTTTTTGAAAAAAAGAATTCTTTTTTTTCACAAACTCCGCTTCCAGGACCCTCTTTATTCGCTAAGAGTCCTGGTATCAATCGATTGGTCGAATCGGAAGGAACCTTCCGGGCTGGCGTCGAGGCGGGCATCATTTTTTCTTCCGGCCGGGCAGCTTGCCAAAACCCCGGCCACATTTACTGGAATAGGCTACACTATAGGACTCCAAAAGTCAAGGAAATTCTGGCGCGGTCTGTAGCGGCGGTCGACGGCAAGCCTTCGTAGCTGTGCCGTCTGCCGGAACGGATGTCGGCGTCGGGTATCCCGCGGTTCTTGTCCCCCCAACTGCGAAAAAGCGTCAGCAGGAATTCACTGCATTTTCGAAATTATGAAAGTGGCGGCACCGTTGGGCTATCAGTCTAATGTCTGCTGCCGCGGCAATTTCCTGGTAGACCTTGGGGTCGGCGGGAAGACCTACCTTTGCGAGAACTCCCCGAAATAACTCCTTCGCGTCCCGGTACGACTCAAGTTGAACCGCAACTGGGGGAACTAGCCCTCTCTTGCCTCGGCTTTTTGCTACTTGGTTGATTGCGTTCGCGTCAGCAAGCAGCCAACTCTCTATCTCACATTTAGCAGCGTGAAAGTGCACAGGAAACCGGGGAACGAAGCGAGAACGGGCAAGAATTCGATGCATCTTCTGTTCCCATGCCGCAGGATCGCTACAATCAGAATCGCGGACCACGAGGGCCTTGTCGATAGGATGTTCGGAAAGATATTCGAAGTGGTAAAGCCACCCTACGAACTTTTCCATAAGTCTTATGTCGTTGCCACATGGCACCGCAAGCACAACCTTTGCGTCCTCTCGGACCTTGCGAATCAACTCTGGATAAGCAGCCTTGTCGCATTCGCCCTCAACAACAATTCCGAAATTCATTTCCCTTGGCTGAGAGCGCCACTGTACATCAGGTCGCCCAAGCCGAGCTCCTTGTTTTGCACTAGCTTCCTCAGGCTTTCCTTATCGGCGGGGTGGTACGCTGTGGTTTCGCCGTCCTTTCGCTCAACCCAGATGATCTCGTCAAGTGACATTTGATCCACGAGGTGGGGAGATTGAGTGGTGATAATGATCTGACCCAGAGGTAGCTTTGAGTCGAGAAGCTTTTGGCGGACTTGCCTCATAAGCGCGACCAAGGTTTCCATCAGGCGTGGGTGCAGATGGTTCTCTGGTTCTTCAATGCAAAACAGTGTTCCACTCAGTTCAGGCGGGGTGTAAATGAGAGAAAGGAGCGCGGTTACGGCCAGCAGCCCGTCCGACGCTTGCCATACCGTTGTGGGCCTCTTCAGCCCCTTTTCCACCATTGCAAGGTGCACTTTACCATCTGATGTCGGGACCAGCTTGACCTGAATAACATCCGGAAACAAATCCTGCAATACTTCGTTAATTTGGCCAAACAACTCTGGCGAATTTGCTTGCAACCACATCAACCAAGCGGAAATGTTTTCCCCATTAACGTTGAGGGCTTGCCCTACGGACATCAAACTCGGTTGCTTCATTACGGCTGGAATGAGACGGTAAAAACGCCATTGCTTTAAATTTTCATACAACCTGTACCCATCCCAATTCGGGGCAGCGTACTGAAAAGCCGAGGACCCAGAGTAGTTAGCGCGTCCCAGGTCTTTGCCGTCGGCATTTGTCAGCCAAGCCATTCCCCCCTCGTAGCGGAGCAAGTCAAAATCGATGCCGACACGTGAGACCTTCAGAGATTCGTTCTGGATTGTCATGAAGTTGCCAGCCCCTGCAATGATCTCGAGTAAGTACTTGAATGTCGTACCAGGGTCGGTCTCATCCCTGACCTCTATGCCGATCGTGAGTAGCTTATCCTCCCCTCCTTTCCAGAGAACTTCACTTGGGCCGCCGCGCTGAGCCAGCGCGTAAGATATACCCTGTGTACCAGCTTCTGGGAAAAACGCCTGTTGGAGGAACCAAAGCGCGTCAATGATGTTGCTCTTGCCAGCCATATTGGAGCCCACAAGGACGTTTAGAGGGCCTAGCGGAATGTCCAGCTTTCGCAGGCTCTTGAAATTCTGAACTTGCAGTCGAGTAATCATTGGCAACCGATCACATAATACGCCCCGATCGTGTCTTCGCGCTACGGTTTTTGCGGCGAAAAGCTTACCGAAAGCTTAGTCTTCCCACGTCGCGGTTGCGGGTTCCTTGCCTATATATCACCGGCGGAACGGGAAGACAAGGGCACTTTGGTTGCAGTGGGCAAAACGGCGCAGCGCGGCGGAGGGACACGCATCTGGAGCAACAGCGCGTTTATCTCGCCAGGTGGCGGCGTAAAGCCGCCGCTACGCTCAGATAGCCTCCCAGCGAGCGCCTGCTGAGCCACTGGGCCAAGCAGAGGCCGCGGATCTGAAGATCCCCGCTGCATGAACTGCCGCCGGTGGCGGGCGCAAGGAAGCGACCCCTCACCCGTCCGCCGGTCGGCGGACACCCTCTCCCCAAGGAGAGGGCTGCAAATTTAGGAATTTTCCGCGGGCGGCCAGGCGCTCGCAAACCAAACGGCAAGGGCGGTGGCTGGCTAAACCCGCCGCTACGGTTTGCGGCCGATCACCCTGCGGTAAGGCGGGCGGCGGGAACGAGGCGCACGGGGCCGAGGAGGCCGGACTCAAGCAGCGGATCGTTTTTGGTCCAATGCCTCCAGGTGGTGAAGGTGACGGCGCCGTTGGGCTGCGGCTTGTTTTCGAGCAGCCATTGGGGGTAGCGGGCTAACACTTCGCTCCAGAGTTTCGGCTTCCACTCGCAGTCCGGGGGCAGGTGATCGTCGCCGATCAAGCGGTTGGGCCACAGGTTGACGACGCTGATTTCCAGATCATTTGCGCCCGGGCGGGCTGCCTCGGTGATATCGACGCGATAAGGCGGCTTCCAAACGAGGCCAAGATCGCGGCCGTTCAACCGGACTTCCGCGATCACGTGGACGCTTCCCAAGTCGAGATAGAGTCTGCGATTTGCCCGGAGCATCTCCGGGGAAACATCCATTCGGCGGCGGTAAGTTGCGGTGCCGGAAAAATACTTTACAC
>JAJYHU010000316.1 GCA_021784615.1 Acidobacteriota bacterium
CGCACCTTTTGGAAAATCACCTGCTTGGCCGTCTGCGCCGCGATGCGCCCCAGCACGTCCGTGGCTTTGGGGATTCGAACCGCCTCTTCCACCGCCGCTTCCGGACTCAGCTTGCGGGCGTCCAGCACGGAGATTTCATGGTCAGGATCGGCGACTTGCTCAACCACTTTCTTGACCGCATAGACTTCCACCTGGCCGGAATCCTTGTTGAAGTGCGATTCCAGGTCTTCCGCGCTCTTATAGAATTTTCGAGTCGCCACCAGGATGGCATCCTCGACGGCGGCAATCACGATTTGAGGATCGATGCCTTTTTCCCGGCTCAATTGATCGATCGTTTGATATAGAAGACTGGTCGACACTGTTCTCTGTCCTCCGCCTGCCAGGTCCCCGGCCAGTCGGTGCATTGGCCCGGGCATGATTGAATGGCCAACACCGGCCATCCCAGTTACAACTCCGGAAGGAGCCTGGCCTTCGAAACATTCGAAAGCTCAAACTCCACTACACCCTCGCCATCGAGGTCAAGTTTGACACGGCCTTCTTCCAATCCCGCTAGCCTACCCTCAAGAACTTTCCGCTCGGCAACCGCCTGGTGCAACACCACCCGGGCTCGCCGTCCGGCAAAATACGAAAACTCCCGCGGCTTCACCAGCTTTCGGTCCAGGCCCGGTGATGAAACTTCCAGCACGTAACTCCCCGGGAAAGGATCCTCGACATCCAGGATAGCACTGATTTGCTCGCTGACCAGGGCGCAATCCGCATGCGAAACACCGCCCGGCTTATCGATGTAAACCCGCAAAAGCGGATTGGACCTCCCGCCTTTCAGTTCAATGTCGATAAGCGTCAGTCCTTCGCCCGCCGCCACTCGCTCGGCGATGGCTTCGATCTTCTCCACATCAACGCTCATCTCGTATGGAAGCGGTTTCGCTCGTCGTCAGTTGGAAGTTGCCATCGCAGCCCGGCAACTCAGCGCCAACAAAAAAGTGGGCTTACGCCCACCCCAACTCCTGCCATCTTTCAAATTATAGCCTTCCGGACGCCTCAGCGCAAGCCGTGGAAAAGAAACGGAGTTCAGAAGGCCGGATTCCGCGCATCTCCAGGCTTGCAGACTCCCGGAAGGCCTTGAAACATTCCGGGTCTTCTGGTAGGCTCCACAAGTTCGCCCATGGCAACTCCCTGTCGAAAATGCGGAGCAACAAAAACGGAGTTTGTTCGTCGAGACTTTCTGTATTCGCTGGCAAAAAAGTTGGGATACCGCTTGCGAGCCTGCTCCCGATGCCGGCGTTACCGCTTGCTCCATCTCGACGAGCATCCCGACGCTCCGGTGGTCCGCGACGGCGCCAAGAGGTTCAAGCCCAGGATTCCCGATTGGGCTCCGGAACAGAGCCCACACCGCAAGTGTCCGCGCTGCGGCAGCACCGATTTCCATAGATCCAAGCGGCGCTGGCATGAGCGTCTGTGCAAGCGCTCCCCCATGGCCCGGTGCAATCAGTGCCAAAATCGCTTTCCTCTATCCGCGTGAGGGCCGGCTGCGCGGCAGGCTTTCTCAAGGGAATTTTGCTGAAGTCTCGATCAAGTTGTGGCCAAAAGGCCTGAAAACATGGTACACCATCGCCCATGGCTACCCGTTCACTAAACCGTCGCATCGCGGTCTCGACCGGCATCGTCATGGTCAGCGTTCTGGCAAGCCGCATGCTCGGCTTTCTGCGGGTGTGGACAGTCGCTCACGAGATCGGCTCCAACGCCATCACCGACGCTTATTACGCGGCTTTTACGCTGCCGGACTTTGTGAATTACCTGGTCGCAGGCGCCTCGCTCAGCATCACTTTCATTCCCGTTTTCACAAAATACATGGCGGAAGGGAACGAGGACGAAGGCTGGCGTGTTTTCTCAACCGTCATCACAACAATGACTCTGCTGCTTCTGGCCTTTGTTGTGGCAGGGGAAGTTTGCGCTCCCGGGCTTCTGCAGGTGATTGCTCCCGGATTCCATCCGGCGGAAAAGGCTCGCGCCGTTTTTCTGACCCGGCTGATGATGCCCGCCCAGCTTTTCTTTTACCTGGGCAGCATCATGAGCGCGGTCCAGTATGCAAAAGGCCGCTTTCTTATCCCGTCCCTCGCTCCGGTCTTCTACAACTTTGGAATCATTCTCGGCGGGATCCTGCTTTCCTCGCGATACGGCATTGCAGGTTTTTCGCTGGGAGTTCTGGCAGGAGCCTTCACCGGAAATTTTCTGCTCCAGATTTACGGGGCGCGGCGGGTGGGCGCTCGCTTCAAGCCGAACCTTAACCTCCGGCACCCGGGATTCCGCCTGTTCATCAAGCTGACCATCCCCATTATGCTGGCGTTTTCGCTGGTCTTTTCCGATGACTGGATTATCCGTTGGTTCGGCTCCTACCTGATGCCCGCTTCCATCACCTGGCTGAGCTACGCCAAGACGTTGATGCGGGTTCCGCTCGCCGTGGTGGGACAGGCCGTCGGCGTAGCGTCGTTTCCCGTCCTGGCGCAGCTTTATGCTGAAAAGAAGTATGACGAACTCAATCGCACGCTGAACACCACGCTCAAGGGATTGCTCCTGCTGATTGTCCCCATTTCCGCGTTGACCATCGCCATGAACCGTCCGCTGGTTTATTTTGTCTTCTCCCATACCCGCCTGCGCGGGCCCGACCTCAACGCAACCGCCGCCGCGCTGGCGCTTTTCGCAGTCGGAATGTTCGCCTGGGGCGCGCAAAACATTCTGGCGCGGGGCTTCTATGCGGGGCGAGACACCTTGAGGCCGGCGCTGATCGGCACCGTGCTGACCCTCTTGAACCTTCCCCTCTACTGGCTGCTGGTGAAGCCGCTCAAGTACAAGGGGCTGGCGCTCGCAAGCTCCATCGGCATCGCAGCCTACGCGGTGGCCCTGTTTATCATGCTCTATCGCCGCACCCGCAACCCGGGAGCGGCGGGAGTGGCCGGCTTCTTTGTGAAAATTGCCGCAGCATCGGCGGTGGGAGCGGGGGGCGCCTACGAGGTGGTTCGCTGGCTTGAGACGCGCGTCCATTGGCAAACCACCCACGGCGCATTCCTGGTGCTGATCGCCGCAACTCCAGCCGGACTGGCGCTGACCTGGGTGGTGGCAAAACTGCTGCGCCTTCGGGAAATCGACGCCTACCTGAAATCAATTCCGCTGCCCGCGCGCTTCCGGCGCAATCCCGCAAGCTAAAGCGCTGCGGGGCGCTATTTCCCGATGCAAAACTTGGAGAAGATCGTCCCCAGAATATCTTCCACGCCGGTCGCACCCGTCAGCGCGTCCAATTGGAGGAGCGCGTCGTAGAGGTCCAAAAGCAGCATCTCGTGATGCACCTTGAGGCCGGCGCCGGCGCCGCAACGCTCAAGCGCCGCAACCGACGCTTTGAGCAGTTGCTGGTGGCGAAGGTTCGTAACCAGATCGCCCTCCGAGCCCAGATTCTCTCCCGCCCGCGCAGCCTGAAGAATCTTGTCCCGCAGTTCCTCAACCCCCTGGCCGGTCAGCGCGGAAGTGCTGATAATCTCCAAGGGCGGAGATTCTTCGCCATCTTCCGTCGAGGCCGACTGCGCAATGATCTCCGCGGAATTGCGCGGCTCGAGGTCAGCCTTGTTCGCCGCCACCAGCATGAACCCCATCCGCTGCGTCCTGCGGAGGAGTTCCGCGTCTTCTTGCGTCCAATCCCGGGAAGAATCCACCACCAGCAGCCGAAGATCGGAATCAGCCATCGCCTGATGCGATCTCTCGACGCCCATCTTCTCCACATCGTCGCTTGAGTTGCGAATTCCCGCTGTATCGACCAGGCGAAGGGGGATGCCGCCGATTGACGCGGTTTCCGTCACCAGGTCCCGCGTGGTTCCGGGCGTCGGGGTCACAATCGCGCGATCCATCTTTAAGAGCCGGTTGAAGAGGCTCGATTTCCCAACGTTCGGACGTCCCACAATGGAAAGGCTCAGCCCTTCACGGACAATCCGGCCGTAATCATAACCCTCGACTAATTTCTTTAGGTCGGCGCGGATCGCGTCGAGACGCTTCAGAATTTCCGGCCAGCCAATGACCTCGACGTCGTCGTCGGCAAAGTCAATGCCCGCCTCGAGCCTGGCAATCAGCTCGACCAGCGATTGCTTGTGAGGCTTCAGCCGGGCGGAGAGAGCGCCTTCAAGTTGGGTTGCGGCAACGCGCGCCTGATAAAGAGTGCGGGCTTCAATCAAATCACGGACGGCTTCCGCCTGGGTCAAGTCCATCCGGCCGTTCAGGAAGGCGCGCAGGGTGAATTCGCCGGGCTCGGCGGCCCTGGCGCCCCGCGCAAGGCAGCATTCCACCAGGAAACCCAGAATCACGGACGACCCATGGCAGGAAATTGCCGCCACGTCCTCGCCCGTATAGGAATGGGGCCGGCGAAAACAGGTAAACATAACTTCATCCAGGACTTTGCCGGTCTCGGGGTCCAGGACGGCGCCGAGCGTCGAGCGCTGGGGTTCGGGAGGTTGCTGCCCCAATCGCACCAGTTCCAAAGCAATCTGAATCGCGCGATGCCCGGCAAGGCGCACCACTCCAATGCCCCCGCGGCCGGGAGGCGTGGCAATGGCCACGATGGTGTCTTCCGTCATCACGTCAGGACCTGCGGATCAGCTTGTGGAAGGAGGCTCAGCGGGATGAATGACGACTCTGCGGTGTTCGCCGGCGCCTTCGCTCACGGTTCGCACGCCGGCTTCTTCCTTGAGCGCCACATGGACGATGCGGCGTTCGCGCGAGGTCATGGGATTCAAGGAAAACGGAGTTCCCGATTCCAGCACCTGCCGGGCTGCCATCAAGGCCGTGAGCTTCAACTCCTCCGCCCGTACCCGCCGCCAATCCTTGCAATCAAATATGATTCTGCCGGAAGTATCTTCATTCGTGTGCACCGCTTTGAGCACCACATATTCAAGGGCATCCAGCAGGGCGGCATTCCTTTCCAGCAGCAAGTCGGCGTCCGCGCCCTCAAAATCCACCACCGCGCCCGAACCTTCGCCCTTCCGGATGGCAAACGTCAGGTTAAACCCTCCCTGCTGGATGATTTTCCCCACGAGCGATTCGATCCTGGCAAGATCATTCTCCCCGGATTGCTCGGAAGACCGATGCGCCATCGTCAT
>JAJYHU010000361.1 GCA_021784615.1 Acidobacteriota bacterium
GATGCCATCGGAAAAAATGGCCAGCAGGTCCCCTTTTTTCAACTGGAGGGTTACTTCCTGGTAGTCGGTATGCTCCAGCAATCCCAGTGGAATTCCTTCCGCCTGAATCGCCCGTGTGCTGCCGTGCCGCACCAGGATCGGCAAAGGCATTCCGGCGTTTGCCAGATGCATAGTTTGCATCTTGGGCTCCCAGATCGCATAAGTCAGGGTGACAAAGTGGCCTTCCACCCGGCGCTCCAGCAGCGTGGCATTCAGTTTGCGAAGCATTTCCGGCGCGGAAAGGCGCTGCGGAGCAAAGCTCCGGAGGATGCCGCCGGCGAGCGCGCCGTAAAGGGCCGCCGGCGCTCCCTTGCCGCTGACGTCGCCCACGGTGAGAACGTGGCGGTCTTTGCCATAGTTCAGAAAGTCGTATAAATCGCCCCCCAATTCCCGCGCGGGTTGGAATCGCAACCCCAGCTCCAGGCCGGGAATCGCGGCGGAAGTTCCCGGCATCAACAGCATCTGAATCTCTTTCGCCCGCTGCAAATCGCGTTCCAGGCGCGACTCACTCCGCGAGACGCGCTCGTAAAGCCGCGCGTTCTCAATGGCGATGGCGATTTGAGGCGCCAAGGTGGAGAAGATCCGGACGTGCTCATCCGTAAAATAATTGAGTTGCGGGCTTTCGAGGTCCACAACCCCGATCACGCGCCCCTGGTAAAGCAGCGGGACCGTCATTTCAGATTTCGTATCCGGATTGATGGGGATGTAGCGCGAATCACGGCTGACGTCCGGAACCACCACGGGCTTGAGCAATGTGGCCGCCGCGCCCACAATCCCCTCGCCAAAGCGCACGGTGGTTTTGTCCGGCAGGCTTTCGTCCTGGCGAAGCGTCAGCACGGAGTTAAAGGTTCGCGTTTGTTCGTCGGCCAGCATTATACCGAAACGATGGTAGTCCACCAGGCGCTTGGTGAGCGCGCCCACCTTGCGCAGAAGATCATTCAAGACCAGCACGGAACTGAGTTCGCGGCTGATCTCGTTCAACAACTGCAAGGTTCGCGCCTGGCGGAGGCTGCGGCGGTAAAGCCGGGCGTTTTCAATGGCCATGGCCATGCGGCCCGCCAGAAGCTCCAGCAGGTTGACGTGCTGGTCGGTAAAGAAGTCCGTCAAAGGCGCTTCGAGATCCATCACGCCGATCACGCGCTTCTTCAGGATCAGTGGAATGGCCAGCTCCGACTTGACGGTGGGAACCGATTCAATGTAGGTGCTGTCGCGGCGAACATCGTTCACCAGAATCGACCGGCGTTCGCTGGCCGCCCGGCCCACAATCCCTTCGCCCACCTTGATGCGCAGCTTGCGGACCGTGTCTTCGGGGTGCCCGATGCTGGAACGGACCTGCAATTGCTGCGTCTTCTCGCTCAAGAGCAGGATGGCGAAAACGTCGTAGTCGATGACGCGCTTCACCAGCTCGGCGATGCGCTTCATAAGCTCGTCGAGATCGAGCGTGGAGGTAATCTGCTCGCTGACTTCGAGAAGCAGCGTCAGCAACTCCGTCGCTCCCAGAGCGCGAACCGGCGATTTGATTGCTTGAGTCATTGATTAATCCGCTCGAACAGAAGCTTCCGCCAAAATTGAAACCGAGGCGCTTGCGCCCAGGCGGTCGGCGCCCGCTTCAAGCATTCCGAGGGCGTCGCGGAGGGTCCGGATGCCGCCCGCAGCCTTCACGCCCATCGCGGGCCCGACGGCTTCGCGCATCAGGCGGACATCGGCTTCACGGGCGCCGGAGGGCCCAAACCCCGTCGAAGTTTTGACAAAATCCGCGCCCGCCTGCCTGGCAATCCGGCAGGCTGCAACCTTCTGGCTGTCGGAAAGGTAAGCGTTCTCGAGAATCACCTTCAAGGTGCAGCCGGAGGCGTGGGTGACCTCGGCCACGCCCGCGATATCGCTCCGTACCAGCTCAAAATTGCCTGAGCGCATCGCGCCCACATTCATAACCATATCGAGTTCTCTCGCTCCCACGCGGATGGCCGCTTCGGCCTCGGCGCGCTTGGCGGAAGCGAGTGTTGCGCCAAAAGGAAATCCGACCACCGTGCCGATTTGAACCTCCGATCCGCGCAAAAGTTCCGCGGCCAAAGCCACCCACGCCGGGTTGACATGCACAGCCCTGAAACCCCATGACCAGGCTTCCCGGCACAGTTGCTCAATCCCGCTCTGTGACGCTTCCGGGCGCAACGCCGTGTGGTCAATCAATCGCGCCAGCCCGCGGACGTCGGGAGAAAGGTTAGATGCAGAAACAGGCAAAGCAGCCCTCTCCAAAGTTGGAGTGCTTTTCTCGCCGGCTAAAGTCTCCCTGTTTTGCCCCACAGCCGTGGCGATCCGCACAATCAACTGCTCGAGATCCGGTCGCGTTAGTGAAATTACCGGCATGGAAATTATCGGCTGACTTGCCGCCAGGCGCCCGCGGGCGGCATTCTCACGAAGCAGCGATTGGCATCGGGATGGCGGCGTCGGGACGACACGAAACAGACTCCATTCTAACATAAGTGCCGGGCCCGCCTTGGAGCCTCGGAAGCCTTCGCGAGCACCCTGCGACCGCGTTCCGCAAGCCTTGGACGGCCAGCCTGGAAGGGCTGTAAAAGCGTGCCAACATGCGCCTGGAAACCCCGGGTACCCAACCTCATGTGCATGGATTGGCGTCCAGCCGTGTAGAATGAGACCGTGGAACGCGAAACGTTTGAACAACTGGTTGGCCAGGTGCTCGATAGCTTGCCGGAGACGTTCCGCGCCAAGCTGGCCAATTTGGCCATTATGGTCGAGGACGCCCCGCCTTCCGAGCCCCGCGGCGGCCTGCTTTTGGGACTGTTTTCAGGAGTTCCGTGCACCCAAAAGAGCGTTTTCGCAGCCACGCCGCCCGACCACATCTATTTGTACCAGAAAAACATCGAGGCGGTGTGTGCGAACGAACAAGAAGTGGTGCGCCAGATTCGCGACACGCTGCTGCATGAGATCGGCCACTATTTCGGCCTCAACGAAGACGAACTCCGCAACATTTAATCGGCGGTGACTCATTCTGATTTTGTCGCGCCGGGCTGAAGCGCGGCACAGCCGCAAAATGCCGGACTAAAAGCCGACGCTACGGCAAACGGAGCTGCTGCTGAAAATTGCGCTTTCCGTCCTAACCCCGCATATAATGGTTATCCATGCTTGTTCTGGCACTTGACACAACCAGCGAATACGGAGGCGCCGCAGTTTGCAACGGCAATGATTGCCTTGCGGCGGCGTTGAATGAAGGACCCGCCAATCGTTATTCGGTGACACTGTTCGAACTGGTGGACCGCGCGCTCGCCGAGGCCAAGCTTGGTTTTCGCGACATTGAGCTTTTCGCGGCCGCAAAAGGGCCTGGCTCATTCACCGGCATCCGTGTGGGCTTGGCCGCCGCGCAAGCATGGGCCAAGGCCTTCGGGAAACCCTTGCAGCCTGTCACCTTGCTCGAAGCGATGGTGCGGCAGGCCCAGCCTGACACCGACTGGGCAGTGCCGATTCTCGACGCCCGTCGCGGAGAATTCTTTGTCGGCCTCTACCGCCGGCTGGAGGGCACAGGCGCGGAAACCCGGTTTGCGGCGGCCGGTGAAGGCCAGGTTGTCCGCCCCGAGAACCTGCCGAGACTGCTGGAAACCCTGACCGAGGGAGGGAAATGCAGAACCTTCAGTGGCGGAAGGATTGCATGCCTCAGGCGCTCCTACGATTTGAAGACCCAGGCCCTCGGTGAAAAGCTGGGCCCGGCTTTGACGTGGATCAACGTTCATGGGACATTGCTCAATGCCATCGCGCGGGTGGCCGTCCAATCCCAGGAACAAGGAGAAATCTCGCCGCCAGAAGAACTGGACGCCTGCTACATCCGGCGCTCGGATGCGGAAATGAACTGGCGCGCATGACCGTTTGTGCGGGTTCGCATTGTATGAGGATCAGGCTGCTTTCCCACCGCGATCTCGCAGCTATCCTGGAAATTCAGAACTCTAGCCGCCAGGCTTCCGCCTGGGAGGAAACCGACTACGAACAGTTGCTCGGCGACAACCAGGGGATGGTTCTAGTGGCCGAGACTGAAGGCGCTGTGCCGCCGGAAATTCTGGGCTTTGCGGTGTTCCATAAGGTGGGCGAGGAGTCCGAACTCTGGAATCTTGCCGTCGCGCCGCGCCACCAACGCCGGGGAGTTGCCAAAGCGCTGTTCCAGGAAGCCCGGCGGCGGCTGTTGCAAGCCGGTGTGGCGGCGATTTTCCTTGAAGTGCGCGCCTCCAACGCGCCGGCGCTAGGATTTTACCGGGCACTAGGTTTCAAAACCCTCATGCGCCGAAAGCGATATTATCAAGACCCCAGCGAAGACGCGCTCGTTCTCTCGATTGATCTCGCTCCACCTTCTGGAAACTGAACCGCGGTGATGTCTTTCCCGTAAGGCAGCCCTAGTTTGCTGTATCAACTGCCCCAAATCGTGCGCCGGGCACACCATATGGTGCAAACAACCTCCGTGGCAGTGGTGAGTTGGAATTCGAGCCAGAAATCTAACTTACTAATATAAAGGTACATAGCCAGCCAACGCGGTTTCTGCGCCACTTTGGAACCGCTCGTGCTCTGCTTCACTCGTGTTGTTATCTCTTTCGGAGGTTGTACAAGCAATGAAGAAGTTCTTCACACTGATTGCGGCACTAGCGCTCGCATCCACACTTTCAATGCCGGTGTTTGCCAAGACCAAGAAGCACCACGTTAAGAAGCACCACGCCACCCACCATGTCCACAAGCACTCTAAGAAGCCATTGAAAAAGAAGAAGTAGTTCTGGCACAGTAATTCGTCATTTGCTTCTTCAGCGCCGCACTGATGGTACGATTTTGTTGGCCTGAAGCGCTAATGCCCAGCCCGGTCGGATCTTCGGCCGGGTTGTTTTTTTGCCGTCGGCAACTTAGAACCTCGCAGGCTCCTCCAGCACAAGCCTCTTTTTTTCCTACCGGTTTTGTCCTTGTGGGTTGGGCTTCGGGCCGAATCTTTCCAGCTTGAACCAAACAAGGGTGTATGCTAGCCTGACTGAGGTGGAATACACTTTAAGGGAGGTGACACGCCCGTGAGCACCCCTACCGAGACCGTCCGGGTAAAGATGAT
>JAJYHU010000378.1 GCA_021784615.1 Acidobacteriota bacterium
CATATTGGCCTTTCGGATCAGGCCTGCGCTTTTTTCCTTTTTGTTTGAGCTGGAGTGTTGGCGGCAACCTTCTGCAATGCGGGCTTTCGGGGGGCGGACTTGGTTGATTTGCGGACAGCGGCAGGCTTTTCTGTAGCCGGCGTGCGCGCTTTCCGGAGCCGTGAATCTGTCATCGACATTGACTTCTTCAGCGTTGTCGCCCTAGCCGTCTTCTTGGCCGGTTTTTTGGACGCGACGGCAGGCGGTTTTGCCGCCTTCGACTTGCGGGTTCCAGCCTTCTTCTTCGTCTCCGGCAAGCCCGCAGGGATATCCATCTCGATGCCGAACACGTCGGCAAGCTGCGAATCGTCAAGCACCTTGCCCCTGGCCGGTGTTTTCCTGGTTTGGACGGACGCTTCCGCCGCCTGAGTCACGAGGTCATTGGCATCCACCTGACGCAGCATGAAGAGAAGTTCTGGCTGTGTATCCAGACGCGCACCGACGCCGTAGAGCACGGCGGCGACATGCTTGCACATCGTGGCCCAGTCGGGACAGGAGCAGCCAAGCTGGATATCCTTAGGCGCGGGGAACAGGCCGGCCTTCGGCTGACAAATGCGCTCCATCACCGCTTTCGAGAACTTGCCCTGCAACAGTTCGACCAGCGAGGCGATGGCCTCGGTGCATTCCCTCGCCAGCGACTTCCAGTGAGTGCTCGGCACGGCGGTGATGCCGATTTCGATTTCGTACAGACTGGACCCGACCACCAGCGCCCGCACCTTGCCCGGCTCGATCTTCAGATCAATGACCGAACCGTTGCGCACATAGGTGCGCCCGCGTGGCAGGCGGTTCTCGAAGTCACTGTAGGCTTCCAGGTTGTCGCACCAGGCTTTACCCCAGAAGGTTTTGGCGATCGCCCGGCCCTCGATGCGCACCGGATGCAGGTCCTTCCCAGCCTTCTTCGCCTTCGTGACCGTCTTCTCCGCCTGCGCGCGCCGTTTGGCGACCGACACATAAGGTTTCCAGTATCCGTAACTCATGCTTTCATCCTTCGATGGAGTGGATGTCGAGCCTGACCAGGTTGAGCAGTTCCGCGTCGCTCATTTCTGTCAGGTTGATTTCGGCCCCGCCTTCGAGCATCTCCGTCGCCAGTTGTTGCTTGGACCTGATCAGACTGTCGATACGCTCTTCGATGGTGCCCCGGCAGACGAACTTGTGTGCCAGTACATTGCGGTGCTGGCCGATACGCCAGGCACGGTCCGTGGCCTGGTTTTCCACGGCAGGATTCCACCAGCGATCAAAGTGGATCACATGTGAGGCGGCGGTCAGATTCAGTCCGGTTCCGCCCGCCTTGAGCGACAGGACGAAAAATGGGCATTGTTCATCTTCCTGGAAGCGATTGACAAGTTCGCGACGCTTGGCTACCGGCGTACCGCCATGCAATACCAGGCCTGCGCGCCCGAAAATATTGCCTAGGAAAGCCGCCAGCGGCGCGGTGGTCTCCCTGAACTGGGTAAAGACCAGCATCTTTTCCTGCTTGACGGCGATGACTTCGGCGATTTCTGCCAAACGCCTGAACTTTCCGCTTTCTTCAGGCTTCCAGGCGCCATCACCGAGCCACTGGGATGGATGATTGCAGATCTGCTTGAAGCGCATCAAGAAGGCTAGTACCAGCCCTTTGCGCTCGATGCCCTCTGTGGTTTCCAGTTTAGCGGCCAATTCCTTGACTGCGCGCTGGTAAAGGGCGGTCTGGACGGGACTCAGCGCTACCCAAGCGGTCATTTCCGTCTTGTCCGGCAGGTCGTCAATGAGGCGCTTGTCGCTCTTCAGGCGCCGCAGGATATAGGGTTTGACCAACGTGCGCAGCGGGCCGAAATGCGCGACGTTTTTCGTCAATCCGGCAAAGGCCTTCTGCGAACCCAGCAGGCCCGGATGAGTGAAATCAAAAATGGACCATAGGTCGGAAAGTCGATTTTCCACCGGTGTGCCAGTCAGCGCGATACGCGCACTAGCCTCAAGTTTCTTGACCGCCTTCGTTTGCTTGGCTGACGGATTCTTGAGCGCCTGCGCCTCGTCGGCCACCGCTAGGTGCCAGTGCATTTTGAGTAGCTTGGGCAGACGCATCAGCGTGCCATAGCTCGTGATGACCAGATCGATGCCCGCCAGTCGATCCACATCCAACATCCGCAGTTCCTCCTGCGCCATCGCCGACGGGTGCGCGACAAGACAGCGCAAGCTGGGAGTGAAGCGTTCGGCCTCCTGTTGCCAGTTGGCCAGCAGCGACGCCGGAGCCACCAACAGGCTGGGACGCGTTCGCTCCAGAGTCAGCAGCAGCGCCAGCACTTGAATCGTCTTGCCGAGCCCCATGTCATCGGCGAGACACGCACCCAGCCCCATCCGGGTCAGCAGGTGCAACCAGCGCACTCCCGCCTGCTGATAGGGACGCAGGCTCGCTTTCAACGCCGGGCCAGGAGTGACCGCAGCCAATCCTTCCGGCGAGCGCAAGCCCCGGAGCATCTCGGCCAGCCAATCGCCGGCGATGATTTCCGACCAGTCCGGATCGACGGGTACGGTATCGTCGAGCGCCGCGCCCGCCATTAGGCGCATGGCCTGCCCGAAGGGCAGCCCGCCCGCCGCCGCATCCTTGATACCCTGAAAACTCGCGACGAGCCGCGCGAGCCGGTCGCTGTCCACCTCGACCCACTGGCCGCGTATCCATTGCAACCCGGCGCTCGCCGCCAGCAGTTGCTGAATTTCGGCGGGGGTCAGCGATTGCCCGCCAAGCGTGACTTCCACTTGAAAGTCGAGCAGGGCATCCATCCCAAGCAGCGAGGGATTCTTGTGGCCCACAGTTGCGGAGACCTTGGGCCGGGCGGGTCGATCAGCAGCCCATGTCTTGGGCATGCGCACGACGATGCCCGCCCCTTGCATATGCGGCACGTCCCTTAGGAAAAGCACCGCCTCATCAACGCCCCAGCGCAAGGGGTGATAGATTTCGCCTTCGCTCACCAGGGCCGCCAGCCAAGCGCAGTTTTCTGCCGCCTTTTGCACCGGCTGGAGCAGAGACAGAAGCTGAGCCTTTTTTTTGCCGCCAGAGAACTCCATCATCGCTTGCGAAAGCGGCATGTGTTGCGCTGCACCAGTGGCCGACAAGCGCGATGTGTAGGTGGCAAGAAAAGCGAAGGGGTATTCCGCATCCTTGCGGTTTTCGGCAAGGTTGAAATGTACGCGCCCGACGAGATTCCAGGCCGGATGTTTAGCTTTGAGAAAATCTTGCAGCGGCCCGCTGTAGGCCGCCAGCTCGGTCTTCACGGCGGCCTCGATTTCCGCCCAGAGCGCAAGGAGGATGTCCGGCGCCAGATACTCCGCCCCCGTCATCGGCGGCGCATCCAGGCACAGGGTCTCGAGAGCCAGTGCATCGGGGGCAGCGACAGAAATCTCGCCGTCTTCCGGCGTAGCGGTCAGGGCCGTCACAAAACGAGCCGCGAAATCCCGCCAGAAGGCCCAGGGGGGAGGTAGTACGGTGCCGACTTCCGCAGCGCCCAGATGCAGCAGGCCGTGTCCCGCGCCTCGTGAAAAGGCGGCGGCCAGCGCATCGGACACACTCGGCGCACCCGGTTCTGTGCTGAACTGGAGATGTCCCCTGGGCGTCAATTGCACGGTGGCGTTCATGCCGCGCGACTTCCTGCCGGGATGTGGTACACCTTATTCATCCCGGCCTTTTGGCTTGCGTTCAGCCTCAATCAGCTTGAGCATCCAGTCAAAACAGATTTCGGGCAGCTGATCCTGCACTGTACGATATTTCTCGAATTCCCTTGCGGGGTAGGCCTTGGCAATATCCGCCGCGACCTCGCCGGCATCCTGCAAAACCTCGCGGTCCGTTGCCTCTATGAAACCGTGGAGGCACGCGTCCCAATCCTGCATCGTCATCGGGATCCGTCGCAGCGCCATATCCTCGGCCAGATCCAGACAGGCCGGTACCGGCCGCTGCAACTGCGCCATTTCGGCTTCGGTCAGATAGTGTTTGGCGACGATGACACCGAATTTCTGAATCTTGCCGCTGGCCGCATCCTTCCATATGGTGAGCCCCCTATTGCCTTTGTCGGCGTCGGCAGGCGGGTAGATGACTTCCGCTGCCGTGAGCCCGTGAATGGCCCAATGGAGCTCGTTCTGGACGGTGGCAAAGAAAGGCTTAATCGCCTGCGGCGTGACATCGTAGTCAATCGCGGTAGCGTAGATGTCGGTGATCTTCTGGTAGAACGTACGTTCCGAGAGACCGATTCCCCGGATGCACCGCAGTTGCTCCTCAAAATACTGCCTGGTCAGCACCGAACCATCATTCTTTATATGCTTCTCGTCCATCGCGAAGCCCTTTATGGTGAAGGACTCGATATGATCTTTCCCCAGAATCACGGACACTCAGTTAAGCCACATGCCACTGCTCGAAGGTCCCGGGAGAGACGTACCCGAGACCGGGGTGTAGGCGCTTTCGATTGTAGTAAATTTCGATGTACTCGAATACCTGCTTCTTCGTGTCTTGGCGGGTTGGGAAGCATTCTCCATGGATGGCCTCGACCTTCAGGCTGCGGTTCCAGCTCTCGATAGTGGCGTCGTCGTAACAATCGCCCTTCTTGCCTCTGCTGGCGATGAGGCCATGAGCCTTCAGGGGACGCCGAGTGTCGTGCGCGCAGTATGGGCTGCCGCGGTCGGAGTGGAGGCTCACACCTTGGTGCCGATTGTACCGCCAGGGCGCCATACGCCGACATCGCAGGTGAGTTTTGCTGTCATCCGTTCGGACAGGACCCAACCCACGACCTTGCGGACGTAGAGGTCGGGCGCCCCCGCGGATGGTCTGCGCCTGCCGGGCACTCTTACCGCCTGGTTCCGGGGCGCTTGCGTAACGTCACCATGCCATACCCCTTTTGCCATACGCGTTATGGCATATTCGGGGTTGTGGCCGCTAGGAGTTGTCGTAAGTGCTTGTTTTGTATGGTGGCTATGGGTGGACTCGAACCACCGACCTCAGCATTATGAGTGCCGCGCTCTAACCAGCTGAGCTACATAGCCATGTCTTGAAGGTTGGGCATTTTGGGGGCAGGCTCAAACGATGTCAAGAAACGGGCCACCCCCGGAACGCCTGTCCCGCG
>JAJYHU010000123.1 GCA_021784615.1 Acidobacteriota bacterium
TTTCAGCCATTCCGCGTTGTAGGGACGCTCGTTCCAGCAGCCGGTGTAATCGATATCCAGCCCATGAAATCGCTTGGCGCCCTGGAGGAATTTGACCACATAATCGGCCATATCTTGGGAGTAATACCGCCCATCCCCAATCCAGCCTGGCGCGCCCCACGGAAGCGCGTCCAGGATGATCCGCGGATTCCTCGCTTTGGCTTCTTTCATCAGCCACCATTCATATCCCCGGTCGTAGTCTTCATCCGTGCGTGTGTGCATGTGGCTCGGCTCAGACCCGTCGGTGGAGTTCGTGTCCCCACCGACTTCAACCTTTAGGTGCTGAAGAGACGCTCCGTAATTCGGCTTGAAAAGGTAATCCAGGATTTGCGCCCGCTGCAGTTCGGGGTAGTCAATGAGCAGCCTCGATGATGCTCCAGCGCTCACCGCCCCAAGACCTTCGAAAACTCTGCCGCCTTGTGCGCCGTCAATTTTGATCGTGGTTCTCCCCGCATTCAACGGCAGGCTCTTACCGGACATAAAGGCAACGGTACCCATGCCTGAAACTGCATTCTGAAGGAACTTGCGGCGGCCGATCTGTCTGCTCATTTTTATCTCTCCCATTTGCGAGCGGCGGCATGCCCGGGAACGCTGGGGCGGTATTCGGATATCCTTACAACGATTCAGTGCCATCGGGCCATAGGAGTTCTCAATAAGGGCTCCTATTCTACGTCGTATTTGGCCCGGGGATAACGCAAAAGTAGGGTGGTCCAAGAACTGCGCTTGGCTGAGACACCAGAGGGAACCGCCGGGAGAAATGTTCATGTGGTTCCACCGGCCGCTCTTGAAAGTTATTTTTGATCCGGAGCTTTCTCTGGCAGGCGCTTGACCAACCTCACGCGGTTTGCTTCACAAAAGCTCACGTCGCAACAGTTCAAATCAAAGGGAGGTTGAATCAAGAGTTTCCCTGAAGCCTCCGGCTGAATTTCGCCCGGCAAGCGGGACAGGATCGACTCCGGTTTGTCCCTTGAGCCCTCCAGGATAAACTCCAAGCGGTCCGGATAAGCAACCATCTCAACCGACAGCATGATGTCCGGGTCACCGGCGCCCGTTTGACGGATGGCATTGCGGGCTGCTTCTTCAATCTCCTGGGCAAAGTGATCCGCTTCCTGGCCAGGAATTCCGTGTCGCCGCGCTTGAATCGCTATGGCCTCGCGAAGAATGTGCAAGAGGCTCGGCTCTCTGCTGATGGCAATTTTCATCGCTCACGACGATTCATGATCAGATGAGCCGTTTGGACGGACATAAGATCCCATGCCGACTCCCCGGCCCTCAAAGCGCTCTTGCTCCACCGCTTGTTCAATTTAAACTGCGTCCTGCGTCTTGTAATCGCAAGCATCGCGGCAATCCAGGCAGTAGTACTGCCCGTCCTCCGTGAGGCGCACGCCATAATCTGAATGGCAGAGGACGCAGTATTTGTCGCAACTACAGCGATCTTCCGGCTGTCCGCAGACGTAACACTGGA
This sequence comes from Acidobacteriota bacterium, assembly GCA_021784615.1. Classification (GTDB taxonomy): domain Bacteria; phylum Acidobacteriota; class Terriglobia; order UBA7540; family UBA7540; genus JAMCXS01. The sequence goes on from JAJYHU010000123.1 coordinate 1,505, forward strand.
ATATCTTCCGTTCCATCAGACAGATCTTCCTTTCGCCGCACGCCGTTTTTTTCTTCCCTCATTCTTAGTCAACCTATCTACAAAATCAACTCCGGACAGGCGGCATAACCCTGCCTTGACCCTTTCTCTCCGTAAATGTTACGCTCCATAATTCACTATCACTGAAGGCTTGAAACCAGGAGAATCTGCTTGGCCACCCCTGAAACGCGCGGGGCAAAGCGCACCGTCCTCTACGCAATCCACAAGGCAGCAGGCGCGAAGATGGCCGAATTTGGCGGCTGGGAGATGCCCATCGAATATGCGGGCATTACCCAGGAGCACTTGGCGGTCCGAAACGCCGCCGGCATCTTTGACGTGAGCCATATGGGTGAAATCGCCGTGCGGGGTCCTCAGGCCCTTAGTTTGCTTCAGGAACTGACGTCGAATGACGTCGCACGCTTGAAGGTCTTCCAAGTTCAGTACACGGCCTTGATGTATCCTGAAGGGAGTGCGGTTGATGATTGCGTCGTTCACCGGCTGGGCGAAGATCACTATTTCATTTGCGTGAACGCCGCAAACACCGATAAGGATTTTGAGTGGATTATGGCGCACAACAAGGCCGGGGCTGAAGTCCAAAACGTTTCATCCCAATATTCCCAGGTTGCCGTGCAAGGCCCTCGGGCAGCGGGTATTTTAGGTAAAGTGACGGACTTCGACCTTGCCTCGCTCCGCTATTACTGGTGTGGCAATACTCAATGCTGCGGAGTCAAAGGCCTTTTAGCAAGGACGGGATACACGGGCGAAGATGGGTTTGAGTTCTACTTTGCGCCTGAAAACTCCGAGCGAGTTTGGAACACTTTGCTCGAAGCCGGGCGCGATGAAGGATTGCAACCCGTCGGCCTGGGAGCCCGCAACACTTTACGGCTGGAGGCAGGGTATCCTCTATACGGGCATGAATTGGATCAGGATACAACGCTCCTTGAGGCCAATCTGGGCTGGATCTGCAAACTGGACAAGGGCGAATTCCTGGGAAGAAACGCGCTCCAGAAACAGATCGAGGAGGGCGTTCGCAAGAAACTCGTGGGGCTTGAAATGCTGGAGCCCGGAATCGCGCGTGACGGTTACCCGGTGTGGATGGAGGGCAAAAAGGTTGGCCAGGTTACCAGCGGCTCGCCCGCTCCCTTCCTGAAAAAAAATATTGGGCTCGCTTTCGTGCCCCCGGCGGCAGCCGGCATAGGGCGAGAAATGAAGATCGAAATCCGAACTAGGCAAGTGTGCGCGCGCCAAGCGCCACTACCTTTTTACAAGCGGCCCAAGTAGGATAGAGATATAGTTTTACGGGACCCGGCATAGGGGCAAAACGGCTGGGTCGAGACAATCAACTCTATCGGAGCGTGGTTCCCATGTATCCTGACGAATGCCAATACACCAAAGATCATGAATGGATTCGAGTGGACGAAGACACCGGAACGATCGGAATTACCGACCATGCCCAGAAGGAATTGGGCGATATCGTCTATGTTGAACTCCCGAAAGTAGGCGATCCTGTGACGGCGTCGGAGACCTTTGGGACCGTCGAGTCTGTCAAGGCGGTTTCAGAAGTCTACTCGCCGGTGACGGGAGAGGTGACCGGCGTCAACTGCAAACTCCAAAACCATCCCGAGCTTTTGAATTCCGATCCCCACGGATCGGCCTGGCTGGTTCGAGTCCATCTCTCCGACCCTAAGGAAGTCGAGAAGTTGATGTCTGCGGAGGAATACGAGGCTTACATCCGGGAGGATAAGGCCCACTGATGCGCTATCTCCCCAATTCTCCCAGCGACCGGGCTGAAATGCTCCGCACGATCGGTTACAGTTCCCTTGAAGACCTCTTTTCCCAGATTCCCCAAGCGATTCGGTTCCAAGGCCGGCTGAACCTGCCCGGTCCGCTCTCGGAACAGGAAATCCTGGATTTCTTCCGGGACGCGGCCGGCCAAAGCAGCCGCGAATACGTGTCGCTGCTCGGCGCAGGAGCCTATTCCCATTTCCGGCCGGCAGCCGTCGACGCCATGCTTTCCCGGGGTGAATTCTTTACCGCTTACACGCCCTACCAGGCGGAACTGGCACAGGGAACCTTGCAGGCGATGTTTGAGTTCCAGACCTTGATGGCCCAGCTGACCAGCATGGAAGTTTCGAACGCCTCGCTCTATGATGGCTCCACAGCCACCACCGAAGCCGCCTTGATGGCGCTGCGGCTGACGCGGCGCAACCGCGTGGTGGTTGCACGGACCCTCCATCCCGAGTACCGCGAAGTCATGGCAACTTACGTCCGGCACCTGGGAACAGAAATTGTCGAGGTTCGCTATTCAGCTTCCGGACAACTGGACATGGAAGAGTTGGAGCGGGCTCTCAAGCAGGAAACCGCTGCGGTGGTGCTCCAGTCACCCAATTTCTTGGGGGCGATCGAGCCTTCCCGAGAGGTTGCCGAGCTTGCTCACCGAAGCGGAGCGTTGCTGGTGGCCGCCGTGACCGAGCCGCTTTCGCTTGCTGTCGTCAAACCGCCCAGCGACGCCGACATCGTTACCGGAGAGGCGCAGTCCTTCGGCGTTCCGGTAGCCTTTGGCGGACCCTACGTCGGCTTCCTGGCAACTCGCGAAAAGTTTGTGCGCCAAATGCCGGGGCGTCTGGTCGGGCAGACGGTCGACACCCAGGGCCGGCGGGGATTTGTCCTGACGCTTGCCACGCGCGAGCAACACATCCGCCGTGAAAAAGCCACTTCCAACATCTGTACTAACCAGTCCTTGTGCGCGCTGGCCGCCACAATCTATCTCTGCTTGCTCGGAAAGCAAGGGCTGAAGGCTCTAGCTGAGCAGAACCTGGCGAAAGCCCACTACGCCGCCCGGCAACTCCAGGAAGTCCCTGGCGCCACCGTCCCCTTTACCGCCCCTTACTTCAATGAGTTCGTAGTCAAGGCTCCGGGCAAAGCGGAAGATGTGCTCCTTGAACTTCGCCGGGAAAAAATCCTTGGCGGCGTGAGTCTGGGGCGATTCTATCCGGAACTTGAAAATCATCTTCTGGTTTGCGTCACTGAAACCGTCGATAAGGCCACCCTCGACCGAATGACGAGGGTTTACAGGCAGATCTCGAATCGCGCGGAAACAGGCGATGGAGCGAAGACGGCAGCGCCCCATGCCGTCGGTCAGGAAAAATGATGAAGGACCAGATCAGGCATGCCAGAACCCACGTCACCCGCGACGAAGATTTGATTTTTGAGAGGAGTTCGCCGGGCAAATGTGGCGTTGATTTGTCTCCTCTGGACGTGCCTGCGGTTCTAGCATCGGAGGTTCTCGGCGAGGAATTTCATCGCGCTGAAATTCCAGGCTTCCCGGAGGTTTCGGAGCTTGAAGTCATCCGGCACTTTACTCGCCTCTCAACCTGGAACTACGGCGTCGATACGGGACTTTATCCGCTGGGGTCTTGTACCATGAAGTACAATCCCCGCATCAACGAAGTTGTGGCACGGCTGGAGGGCCTCGCAACCGACCATCCCTATGCTCCCACTGAACTTGCGCAAGGCTGCCTGCGAGTCCTTTACGAAACAGTGCAGTGCCTCAAAGAAATTACGGGCATGGATGCCGTTTCACTGCAACCG
>JAJYHU010000383.1 GCA_021784615.1 Acidobacteriota bacterium
AATTAATTCCATTTCAGAGCAAATTTTACATATTGTACACTTGACAATAAGATAAATATTTACTAGATTCGGTCTGTAACGGAACCTATTGAAAATTATGTGCAAAGGGATACAAATCCTCCTTGCTGAGAGTTTGTTCTCGTACCTGCAGACCGTCCCTTTGGCTGTGCTGTAACAGTGCTCGAAGCACGTTATCCACGCGCAGTTGGCTGTGGAGAAGGGATGGGACGCGACGGTAAGCTTTCCTGCCTATACCCGTTTCCCATTTGGGGCCTGAACCCATATTGGACCCCATTTTTGAGCCGCAGAGGGAAGGAAAAAACTCGATGCTGCCGAGTTTGGAAGGATAGTTGCTCAATAAACAAACTGTCAGGTAGTTTCGCGAAGCGCGCGAGACATGAAGGGGATCAGAATCGGTTGGCGCAATAGCAGCGCCGCCACTTTAAAAGCGGAATTGTTTTCCTGAGTCGTCCGGGGTTGTGCGAAAGGAATTATGGCTGCGCACCCGTTAAAGGTGGACGATGAGCCACCGCGACGATGAGGGAAACCACAAGTGACCCGAGGCCAGCGTCCCCCCCTCCCCACGGCACTCGGGGCTCAGCCTGGGTTGTGAGAGCAGCCCAGGCTGAAAATTTTTAGGGCCGGCATTTTTCAGGGTTTTGGTGGACTGTCTCAACCGTGCAAAGGGCTCGCGGCGGAAATCAGGACCGGAAGTTGCCGGGGCAAAAGCGAGATTTCGAGCGGCAGCCTTCCCAAAGCTTCGCCATCCACTTCAATTCTGGTTTCGGCCATTGATTGGGCTGAGAGGCTTGCGGTCCTTAGATGGCGCACGTTGGGATGTTTGTAGATCTCGCCGGAATAGAGGACGGGCAAGCTGCTAATCAGCTTTATGGCGCCCGCGTAGTCGATGACGGTGACTTCAAAGAGGCCGTCGTTGAGCACGGCAGTTGGACAAGGGCGCATGCCTCCGCCATGAAACTGTCCATTTCCCACCGCGACGTTTGCGACCAGGAACTCGAGTTCGGCGGCGTTGGAGTCCATTTTGAGTTTGACGCGCCGGCCGCGATAGGTCAGAAAAGTCTCGAGAGTCGCCCATAAGAAGGCGGTTTTGCCCCCCCAGCGGCGCAAAGGATTGTTGGCGCGCGCGGCCACGCGCCCGCCCATTCCAAAACTCACCATGTTGACAAAGTAGCGGCTCTCTCTCGATCCGTTGTTAGCTTGATAGTTTGCCTTTCCGACATCGATCAGCAAGGGAAGCCCGCCTGAAAGAATCTTGGCGGCCTCGACGGGATTCTGAGGGATTCCGAGTGTCCGGCGAAAGTCGCCGCCGGTGCCGAGCGGCAGGATTCCGAGCGTCGCTTCCGGGCGAATGATCCGATCGTTCTCAAAAAAGCCGTTGGCGACTTCATTGATGGTGCCGTCGCCGCCGACCGCGATGATCAGGCCATACTCATCCCGGAGCAGTTCGCGAGTGATTACGGCGCCGTGGCCCGGCGAGTCCGTGAAGCTTGCCGTGAGAGGCCCAAGCGAATGTTCGAGAAGGGTGTTGAGTTCCGGCCAGCGCCGGGCGGTTTCACCGTTTGCCGCACACGGGTTGATGATGGCCGCGACTTTTGGGGGTTTGATCATGCGGGCGGGGCAACGGGGCCCGTTTTGCGGAGCCGAGTGCGGAGGTCCTCCACGGTGGCCCGGAGTGTTTCCTCCGGTTCGCGAGTTTTGAAACCGAGTTCCTCTCTGGCCTTTGTGGAATCGCAATACCAGAAGCACGCCGACATTTTGACGGAGGCGTCATCCATTTCGAAAGTCTTCCCAAACAGGGGATAGGCCCGGCGCAGCACCCGGGCGCCCCACAAGGAAACTTCCACGGGCAACTGATACTTGGGAGGCTTCTTTCCGGCGATTTTCGCGACTTTTTCGATCAACTCGCGGAACGTCCAGTTCACGTTGCCCAGCAGATATCGCTCCCCCGGCTGTCCGGACTGCATGGCGAGCGTGAGGCCTTGCGCCGCGTCGCGCACATCCACAAAGTTCAGCCCTCCTTGGGGAATGACCAGGATTTCTCCCTTGAGAAACAGTGCGACGTCGCGAGTGGAGGAATTTCGATCATCGCCGGGCCCGAGCAGCAGGCTGGGATTTACCGTTACCACGTTCAGTCCGTCCCGCCGGTGGTAAAGCAGGGCCAGCTTTTCAGCGAAAATCTTGCTCAAATAGTAGGGCCACTCGCCCACGACTTCGTGCTTATAGCCGGACTTTTCATTGTGAACCTCCGGCTCCGTGCTGACGGCGACGGTTCCCGATGAAGATACATAAACGATCTTCTCCACGCCATGCTTTAACGCAGCTTCGCAGAGGTTGCGCGTTCCTTCAATGTGGGTCAGGTAAAGGAGTTCCTGGTCTTGCGGCCGGCGTGAAACCAAGCCTGCCAGATGGTAAATCTCATTCACTCCTTCGACGGCCTTTTCCACGTGCTCGCGATTGGTTATGTCGCCGTGGACGACTTCGATCGAGGAATCGTGCTCCCAGGGTGCGAGATTCCGGCAAAGGACCCGCAGCCGCATGGAGTCACTCTCCGATTGAAGCTGCTCCACCAGATGCTTGCCAAGAAATCCTGTAGCGCCGGTGACGAGGATGGTTTTCATAGGTCTCAAATGCTCTCGGAGGTTCCCTGGACATCCGCCATCAGGATGGGAGCGAAGTGCATCATGGTGATGCTGGGCTTGCGGCCCACGTGCGTCTGGGCCATCTCCAAAGCCTCGTCCATGGAAGCTGCTGTTTCCCATCCCATAATCTTGGCTGCTCTTTGGGATTCCGCGCCCACCACGATGACTTTGCCCACGTGCGCGCGGCCGTTTTCACCCCAGTACCACATGTAAAAGGGATGCACGCCGTGGTAGGCGTTGCCGGTGCGGTACATGCGGATGTAATCAGGATCGCGGGCAAATTCGGCTTCGTATTTTTGTTGCAGTTCAAATGAATTCCGGGTCTCGGCCAGCACCCGGTGGAAGAACTCGATGTACGAGGGATGATGGAGCGGGTGAAATTCGTCGTAAAGCGGGTGCGTGATGATCAGCACTCCATTCTTCTTTACGACGGGCATGCCCCGGTACATATTGTGGAAATAACCGAGCGCCATCACCTGGACCAGCAGCGGGTTCAGAACCGAATCGACGTTATAGGGCGAGATGAAGGGAATGCCGTAGACTACCACGTCCGACTGCCCTTCGAGCGGCGTGCAGTATTGCGCGTAGCAATACGCCAAAGTTTTTTCATGGGTGGGCGTGGTGGCGCCCGCGTGGACGGCGATCACTTCATAAGGCGCGGGAATGGAAAACAATATTTTCCTTTTGGCCGCGCGCGGCAAAACACCGAGGCCCTCCTTGGCGGCCTTGAACATCGCCCGGTCAATCGCGGAATAGCGGTCTTCATTTTTGGTGAAGAAGGCCATGGCCGGATCGAACATTCGGTTGTTGACCACCGTTTCAACGTGAAAGACCTTAAGCTTCTGGTTGATCACTTCCATGATGCGGTTGCAGGAGTCCGCCATCGCGGAGCGCGTGTGGTCGAAGTAGGAGTCCGACGCCAGGATGGTCTGCGGGGTGTGATGCGCCTGGAGAGTGGGGTAATCGCAAAGGCCCACCCCGACGGATTTGCTTCCGCCGTCCATGGGAACCAGGTTGATGTTGATGTAGACCAGCAGGTCGGATTCCGCCGCGCGCCGGTTGATGCGAACCTTTTCGCCGCGGCCGGTCGTGCCGAGTTCGACCATGCCCTTGGGGTCTTCCCCGTCATGATTGTAGAGGCGCTCGGGATAATAGTGGACGAAGATCAGGTCCCCCACGGCGCGCCGGATTTCCGCGGGCGTCATGCGGCGATGGAAGGAATTGGCGACAATGATGTGAAAGTCTTCCACGCCCGCTTGCGCCAGCAAATTCAGCACGATCCGCAACACCGACTCGCGCACGTCCGGCTTCTTCATTTTGGGAAGGGGCAGGGAAATGTCGTCGATCGCGATGGTGACCTTCATTCCCGGGCGCAGCAGAGAGGTGAACGGGTCCATCTGCTCGGGATGTTCGAGCGCGTGGAGGATGGCCACGTTCCGGTTCTCAAGGCCGGGAACGGTGGGTTTGGGGTAAACGACGCGCGTGCCCTCCGGCATCTTCACGGAGAGCAGGTCTTCTCCAAACCACATCAGCCGCGGCGCTGAGTGCTTCTCAAGGCGCACCACCGTCCCCTCGTGAGAAACGGCGGCCTTGCGGCCAACGGCGTTCGGTGTGGGGTCGCCCAGATCAAACGCCGGGGACCCGGCCGGGGGTGTCTTCCCGGCGTCGGTTGACATAGGTGCCTCGCTTCAAGTCCAGAATTGCCCAGCCCCGTTCCGTTGCGACTTGCCTGAGCCTGCGGTCGGGATTGACGGCTGTGGGGATGCCCACGGCTTCAAGCATCGGAACGTCGGAAAAACTGTCGGAATAGGCTTTCGACTTCTTCATTTCCGCGCCGTATTGACGGCACAGCCGCTCCATTGCGCGAACCTTCTCTGTTTCCGCCACCAGCGGCGGCCGAACCTCGCCCGTGGCAATTCCTTTTTCAAAAACCAGACGGTTTGAGATCACGGCGTGAAAACCAAAGTAACGGATTACGTGCTCAAGCGCAACATCCAGTTCGCCCGTCACCAAGACCGGCAGGTAACCATCGCGGCGGTCTTTCTCAAGAAGCTCTTTTGATCCCGGATAAAGCGTGGGCAGAATTTCTTCGTCGAAAAGCCTCTGGCCCTGCTTCCGCAGCGGATCCTGCGCCATTCCCCGGTATTCGCGGAAAAAGATTTCGTTGAACAGCCGCCGGGAACGGAACTCGAGCGCCAGCCACACGGGAATGCTCAGCAGAAGTTTTGAGAACTTCAGGGCCGAGCGGATTTTGGAGGGTTGGTGTCTCGCGAAAAATGCATATCTGCGGACCACATTCCCGGAAGTCAGGGTTCCGTCAAAATCATAGAACGCCAATTGGCTTGTTTGGTTCATGGATGTTACGGAAATTCAGGCCGGCCCTACGCCCGGCCTCTGAAAGAATCACGCCTTCCGGTGCGCCAGAAGCC
>JAJYHU010000039.1 GCA_021784615.1 Acidobacteriota bacterium
AACGCGCAGGCCGTTCGGTAGCCGCTCAACGACCGGCAATCGAAAAGAAATAGCTTCAGGCGGGGGAACTGCCGGAGGCAATTCACGCGCGGCAAGTTGCAGTCCCATCCCCATAGCCGCGAATGCCCAGGCAAAGCCGGCTATCGCAGTTTTCAAGATTGCAGATTTCCCTTTCAATGGGCGCCGCCGCAGGATTTCAAAGTTCCCTGCTTGTTTTGCTCCGGATAAACTTCCAGCAGCGTCAAGTTGTGACGCGCAAAATACTTTTTTACCACAGCTTGCACTTCCTCAGGTGTAACCGCGAGGAACCGCGCAGCCTCCGTATTGATCAGGCGCGGACTCTTTAGGATAACCGCGTCGTAGCCCAACTGTTCAGCCAGGCTCTTGGAGGTTTCCTCGTCTTGGGCAAGCTCAAAGAGAACCTGGTTCTTGGCCCGCTCCAACTCCCGCTCGGAAGCAGGCTTATCCTTCAGCCGGTCCAATACGGACGCTACGGCCGCTTCACCCTGCCGGGGCGAATAGCCGGTGTTCATGACGGCAAAGACAAAGAAAAGGTTCGGGTCTTCACTGAAGTTTGCCGAGCTGTCCGCCTGAAGGGCAAGCTGCTTTTGGTATACCAGCCTACGATAGATCAGTCCGCTGTCGCCCGCCGATAGAATCTTTGAGACCAGCTCCAATGGGTAAGAGTCCGGCGAGCCATCGGCCGGGATATGGTAAGCCTCAACAAACGCCGGCAAGGCTACATCCTGAAAAAGTTTGACAACACGTTCCGAGGTTTGCGGTGGCTCAACCGGAATTGGAGGTGAAATGGAGCGTGTGCCACGCGGTATGGGCGCAAAGTATTTCCTGACCGAAGCCTCGGCTTTGTCCACGGAAAAGTCACCGACGATGACCACCGTCGCGTCATTGGGAACGTAGTAGGTATCGTAAAATTCTTTGACGTCACGGAGCGTGGCTCTATTCACATCTTTCGCGCTGCCGATGGGTAGGTGCTGGTAAGGGTTGACCGTAAACGCATGCGCGTAAAGCTCTTCCATGACATTCCCGTAGGGCGGATTCTCAAACCGCTGGCGGCGTTCTTCATTGACGACTTCCCTTTCGTTGTTCAGCGTCTTTTGTGTGATGTCCAAGTTCCGCATCCGGTCGGCCTCAAGCCATAAAGCCACCGGAAGGTTTGAGCTTGGCATGGTCTCCCAGAAAACCGTTGAGTCATCGGTGGTGTAGGCGTTATCGATTCCGCCCGCCCGCACGATGTAGTCCGAGAAGCGGTTACCCAACGTTTTGGTGCCGTCAAACATCAGGTGCTCAAAGAGGTGGGCAAACCCCGTCTTCCCCGGCTGTTCGTCTTTGGAACCAACATGATACCAGACCTCAACGGTCACAACTGGAGCATCGGACCGCTCCACCATGATGGCGTGCAGGCCGTTGGGGAGTTCGAAGGTGTTGATCTTGAGAGTTGGCAGTCCCACGGCTCCCAGGACGGAACTGCAGGCAAGAAAGGAAAAGGCTACAAGGGCAGCAAGCCTGTACAGGGCCCCAAAGCGTGAAGAGCGGCTTCTCAAATAGCCTTGACCGGCGCAGCAGCCCGCAGGAGACTGCCCCGCATGCCACAGCCAGCGAGAGAGTAGCAACCAGCAGGCAGCGTCCAGCCCATGAAGCAAAATGTTCCGAACGCCGCCGCACGGATTTTCATTGGGATCGCGCAAATGCTGGCGCACCCCCGCTCCGGATTCGCATTTTTACCCCCCAAACTTGTGAGCAATCGGATACCGGCGCCCCATACCGAACGCCTTTGCAGTGACCTTAAGAGCCGGCGCCGCCTGCTGGCGTTTATATTCGGCACGGGTGACACGGCGCAGAACGTCCTGAATCAGCGGTAATTGAATCTGGTATTTCTCCGCGATCTCGTTTGCACAAAGCCGCTCTTCGATGGCGGCTTTGAGAATCACATCGAGCACCTCATAAGGTGGAAGGGTATCCTGATCGGTTTGGTTAGCCCGCAACTCGGCCGAGGGAGCCTTTTCCATGCAAGATTGCGGAATTCTCTCCCCCGCGCGATTTGCATAACGGGCTAGCTCATAGATCATCGTTTTCGGGATGTCAGCAATGACCGCGAGTCCGCCAGCCATATCCCCATACAAGGTACAGTAGCCCACAGCCAGCTCAGACTTGTTCCCCGTGCTTAAAACCATTGCGCCGAGCTTGTTCGACAGGGCCATAAGGATATTTCCCCGAATTCGAGCCTGAAGGTTCTCTTCCGTTACGTCGGCGGGATGGCCTTTGAAGTAAGGCGCGAGCGTCTGAAGATAGTTCTCATAAATCGAGGAAATTGGAATAACGCGTAAATCAATGCCCAGCCTGCGCGCCAGCTCTTTTGCATCCCGCAGACTGTCCGGCGAAGAATAAGGGCCGGGCATGGCGATGGCATGAACATTTTCAGCGCCCAGGGCTTCGGTCGCGAGGGTCGCAACCAGGGAGGAATCAATCCCGCCGCTCAAGCCCACAATCGCCTCTTGGAAGCCGCACTTGCGCATGTAATCCTGCGTTCCCAATAAGAGCGCCTGATAGACCGCCTCGATTTCCGAGGCCGGCGCGGGGTGGATGTCTGCCAGCGTCCCTGCGGTGTCAAAAACAAGCAGGTCTTCCTGAAACGACCTTGCCCTTGCCACCAGGGTCCCACCGGCGCTGAAGGCCAGGCTCGATCCGTCAAGAATCAACTGGTCGTTTCCACCCACGTGATTGACGTATGCCACGGGGATATGGTTCTCGACCGCTATGGTCCTGAGCATATCGTAGCGGAGCTGAAGCTTTTCGGTAGTAAAGGGCGAGGAGGCGATATTCAGCAGCAGTTTGGCGCCAGCCCTTGTAATCTCTTCAACAGGGTCCCTAGGATAAAGGCGCTTCCGCCAAAAGTTCTTGTCGTTCCAGATATCCTCGCAGATCGTGATCCCGATCCGCATCCCTTCCAAGTCATAAATCCCGATGGCGCTGCCGGGCTCAAAGTACCGGGACTCATCAAACACATCGTAAAAAGGCAAAAGAATCTTGACGTAATCCAGCAGCACTTTGCCACGATGAATAATCGCCGCAGCGTTTGAGACCGGCCTGCCCATTTGGATTTGAGACCGCCGGACGTAGCCGACGACGGTGGGAATGCCCGGAAGCAGATGCGCGAGGCGCGAGAGTTCAGCTTCCGACCGTTGGATAAAATCCGGCCGTTCAACAAGATCCCTCGGCGGGTATCCGCACACGGCCATTTCCGGGAAAACGACAAGGTCCGCACCTCGATCGACCGCTAGTTTGGCATACTGAATTATCTTTCCAACATTGCCTTCAAAATCTCCCACAGTGGTATTGATTTGTGCTAGCGCAATTTTCATCGCAGGACCGATAGAAACTACATTCCTTTCTCCTGCCAACCGACATCATGTAATTATACTGGAACGCCAAATCAAATGGGGAAAAGCACCGAACAAACTCCACCGTGGGGCGGGCGCGCCTTGCGCGTTCCCTGCCCTGTGCGGAGGCTCATGAGCAAGCCCACCATCCACCGTTCGAATGGCAAAAACACACTTCCGTCGTCATGGATGGCGTGCGCGGCCTTGTTTAAGGTAGGTAAAAACACTTCGTCCCGACAGCCAAGAATTGGCGTTGCGCGCCGGTTGTCAGGATGCCGGGCTGGATGTTAGACACTGAAGGAACTTCCACAGCCGCAAGTTGTTTTGACGTTTGGATTCTCGAATTTAAAGCCCGAGCCTTCCAAACTCTCGACAAAATCGATCTTGGTCCCGTTCAGATACATCAGAGAAGCTTGATCTACATAAACCTTTAAACCACTGAAATCAAACACCTTGTCAATTGGGTTCGTCTCGTTTTCAAAGTTCATCTGGTATGAAAACCCGGAACAACCGCCTCCCACAACCGAGACTCGAAGCCCCGACGGGGTGGGATTCTGCTGAGCCAGGATTTCCTTTACTTTGTCGACTGCATGCGGCGTAAGTTCAAGAGCCATACAACACTCCTTATGGGATAGGTAATCGGCTAAAGGCAATTGTCTTCTCTAAGATAACAAAGCAACCGGCAAAAATCAAGATTGGCGCTTGTTGGCAGGCTTAATGCTGACTTCCAGCCTCCTCAGAGTCCATTGACGACCTGCTTCGCGGGACGCGAGTAGCCGGGCACCCAATATAGTCCTTCCATCTTCCTCCATCGTGTCATAAGTTGGTATATTCAAGTTGCTGGGACGCCTGGATTCCTTCCGGTAGTGGCGGCTCATGTGCCGTCGGATCGTTCGGGTTGTCCTTTGCCGTGCAAAACGCGTGTTCCGTTTGAAATCCAAATTGGGGCAAGGCGGAATGAACCGGAGAAACTTCATCAGACACCTTGGCTGTGGAGTTGGAGCCGCCGAGGTACTTGGGCATTCCAGTCTAAGTTCTTCGCAGCCCGAGGCTGCCGCCTCCCCAAAGACATCTCTTCCCAATCTTGTCTTCTTAATTTCGGACGACCAGAGCTATCCGGACGCCGGTTGCTATGGCAACAAGTACCTCTTCACCCCAAACATCGATCGGCTGGCTAGGGAGGGATTGCGTTTTGACCGCGGGTTCGCTCCCTCGCCTTCCTGTAGCCCCAGCCGCTCCGCCGTTTTGACCGGTGAGTCACCTCATGAAACCGGAACCTCCCGGTTTCGCTCCCCCATGCCGGACGGACAAAAAACCATTCTGGAATATCTCGAACCTCGCGGCTACTATACCGGGGCATTTAAGAAAGTCCACCAAGGCGCTGCGTTCTGGAAGCGTTGGGATTTTCAGGGGCATCACCTGCCCATCCACACTTTTTTCGACAAAAGGCCCAAGGATCGGCCCTTTTTCCTCCACATCGGCTATCACGATCCTCATCGACCTTACCTGCCGGGCGAACGCTATCCCGTGCATAATACGCGCTCGGAAGTAACGGTTCCCAGATTCCTTCCGGACACTCCCGGCGTGCGAAGGGACCTGAGCCACTATTACGACGCAATCGAGCGGCTGGATGCCCGAATAGGAAGATTTCTAGCGCTTCTTGATC
>JAJYHU010000222.1 GCA_021784615.1 Acidobacteriota bacterium
GGAACAACCTCAGGAGAATTTCCCAATCTTCGTCAAGGGCATTCATGTTCTCAAGGTACGAAATCTAGAGATCAAGGTCAACTATCATCTTAGCGCTTATGGGACATAGCCCCGTCAGCAAAGTTGAGCGCGAGGGAGTACATACCGGCTGCGAAACATAGGCGTTCCTGTAAACCACGGACTCGCTGGCCAGTTTATTAAGGTTCGGAACGCGCAGCATTCTATTTCCGTACGCCGCCATCGAGTCGTATAACGTAGCTCGTCGCAGATGATAAAGAGAAGGTTCGGCTTCGACCTAGGCGGCGCTCCTAACGAAGCCCCGCGCAAGAACGCGGGGGCGGTCATTGCACCTGCCAAGGCCTTGATTGCACTGCGCCTGTTCATTTTATCTCTCCTCGCGGAATGTTCGAACTTTGCCTTCCGATACCCGCACTGGCACTGGTTGCCGTCCCAACGTAAGCCTTCAAGCCCGTGCTTCCAAGCCTGAACAAATTCAAAATGACACATACGCTTTCGGCCTGTGAGAGATTCCCGCTTTATGGAATCATCCAACTCAGCCAATAAGCTTGCGCAAAGCTGGGGCACTTAACTCCAGCGCCAGCAGAATCCTGTACCAGAAGCTTGTGTAAAGGACCTCACCTCCGTGCCCGACAACGTTCAGGGTCGTAACGCCTATGGCAATGTCTGGGAAGGAATCATTTTTCCGGTCACGGTTCCCGAGGAGTTAGGTGCGGCCGGAAGGAGAGGGTTAACACCGATCTGGCGGGCCGTCGCCAGAGCAGAAAGTCCAATTGCCTGGAGGGAATTGAAGGGTTGGATCTGAACAACCAAAAGGTTAACTCCTTCTCGCTGGTTTGGGAGTGAATCGAACGCGGTCCAGGATGCTTGCAAGGAAGGGTTACTGCACGCGGCGCGCCCGCCCCGCCCAGTATTTCTCCCGCAAAACCTTCTTCAGAATCTTGCCTGTCCCCCCTTTAGGCAAGGTTTCGACAAATTCCACAGATTTGGGAACCTTGAATCCGGCCAGATGCTCCCGGCAGTGACCCAGAATTCCCACTTCGGTGATTTTGTGTCCCGCTCTTAGTGTGATGAGAGCCTTGGGAACCTCACCCCACTTGCCGTCCGGTACGGCGATCACCGCGCATTCGAGCACCGCGGGGTGCGCGCAGAGGATGCGCTCTACCTCAGCTGAGGCGATGTTCTCGCCTCCGCTCAAAATCATGTCCTTGGCGCGGTCCAGAATCAGGATATAACCATCCTCGTCGATCGTGGCAAGGTCGCCGGTGTGGAACCAGTCGTCGCGAATGGCCTCAGCAGTGGCCTCCGGCTGATGCCAATAGCCGGCCATCACCACGTCGCTGCGGACGACAACCTCGCCGATTTCCTCGGCGTTGGCTTTTACATCCCTGCCATGAGCGTCTACCACGCGGATTTCCGCTCCCGCCAGCGCAGATCCCGCCGTGGCCTTCCGCCGCAGATGCTCTTCTCTAGACTCACCCGAAAGATGGTCCTTAATGCCAGCGTGGGAAATGACGGGGCAAGTTTCCGTCAAGCCATATCCGCCGCTTGCCTCACACGAAGGTATTTTCTCTTCGATCTCGCGAATCAAGGCGACGCTTGCCGGCGCTCCACCGACAAGAATCTCCGTCACACTTGAGAGATCATACTTGGCAAAATCCGGATGATTGATCAGCGCTGTCACCATCGTGGGAACCATCTGGAGCTGTGTCACCCGCTCCGCCTGGATCAGTTTGAGCGACTCCAGGGGATCAAACTTTTTCATGATGACATGACGGCCGCCCTCCAGTGTCAAGACGTGGGGTGATCCCCAACTGTTGACGTGGAATAAGGGAACCGTGTAAAGGCTGACTTCCTTGTCGCTGCTGTTGATCGCCTGGGCTCGATAGAAAGCGTGCAGATAGAGATTCCGGTGGGTAAGCATGACCCCTTTGGGATAAGCCGTGGTCCCGCTGGTATAAAACAGCTCGGCAACGGAATTTTCGTCGAGGCCGCGGTAATCGATTTCTTCGGGCTCGGCCTCGGCCAATAATTCGTCGTAGAGCTTAGGATAAGCCCAGGAAGGCTTTGCGCCCCGCAGCGCGACCAGGTATTCAACCGACTGCAAGCGAGGCCGCAAAGCCTCAACTAGAAGAATAAATTCAGGGTCGAAGAAAAGCAGACGCGGCGTGGCGTCATTCAAGATGTAAGCGAGTTCTTCGGATGTAAGCCGAATATTAAGAGGAAATAGGATGGCTCCGATCTGGGGAACACCGAAGTAACCCTCAAGCAGACGGTGGCAGTTGAAACTCAAATAGGCAACCCGGTCTCCGGGCTTGAGGCCAAGCTTTTGAAGGGCGTTGGAAAGCCGGTCGCAACGCTCGTTGAACTCCCGGTAGGTAAGTCGAAGCTGGCCGCACACCACTCCTTCCTTGCCGCCGAACAACTGGGCCGCATGCTTCTTAAACCGGATTGGTGTCAGGGGAAGAATCATGGGATGCCGACCAGTTTTCGCAACTCAGCTTGCGCGTTTATTTGAAGCCACAGGGAACGGCGCCGTTCCATCTCCATTCCTTCCTATATTCTCTGAAGTTTTACCCCTTCCACAAGCTTGATGCAATTCACTCCGTTCAGCCCGCGGGGCTCTCCTGGTTTTTAATGAAACCCGCATTATTCTACCGCAACGATCACTTTGAAGTCAGGAGCGGGAGGCTCAAGCTTCCCTACGACAAACCAATAAGATAACAGGCCGCTCACCAACAGCATAGGCGCCAAAATAAATGCCGAACGAAAAGAGCCAGTCCATTCGATCAGGAAACCGGTCACCAATGGAGCTGTGATGCCGGCGATGCCTCCGGAACAATTCTGAAATCCAGTCCAGATGCCGACCTCATCGTGCGGGGCACAGGCTTGAACCATCACCAGTACGTTCGCGGAGGAAAGTCCGACCAAGCCGGCGCATATAATCAGAGCGACCGCAGTTTCCGCCGTCCGGGCCATCGCCGCCGGAATCATGAGCAGGCCGAACATAAAGGCAAACGAAATGATTCCCTTTCGCGTGCGAGTTTCATCCCAGCCCCCGCGGATCAGGCGGTCGGAGACCCAACCGCCAACCGGCTCACTGAGGCCGAAGACCGCGTAGGGAATGGCGGCGAAAATTCCCGCCTTCATGATGCTCATGTGCCGGGCTTCGTACAAGTAGTCGGGCAGCCACGTCAGCATCAAGTACCAGAAATAGTCAAAACAGAAGAAACCCAGGCAGATGCCCAACAAGTTGCGGTTAAAGTGGGCCAGCCAAAAGTGCCGCTCGACGCATTTGGACGGCACCGCCGTTTCCCTTTTTTTCACCACCTTCGACGGAAACACCGCAAACCAGGGAATCAGCCAGAGGATCGCCGTCAATCCCACCAACACAAACGTGTCTCTCCAGCCGTAGTGAACCAGAAGCCACGGAAGCAGGACGCCTTCCACAACCAAGCCGGTCCTGGTGCCAAAGTCAAAGATTCCGGAGGGCAACCCGCGCTCCGCGGGGCCGAAAAGCCTGCTGACAATTCTGATTCCCCCTGGAAGGTAGATGGATTCGCCGATGCCCAGCAGAATGCGGAGCAGGATCAGAACCACCAGGCTTCCGGCCAGTCCCGTAAGCCCCTGCGCCAGCGACCAGAGAGCAAAGGCGGCCGCATAAACCCAAAGAAGGTTCAAGCGGTCCACCATGAGCCCCATCGGCACCTGCATCAGCATGTAGGGCCAGAAAAACGCGGAAAGCAGCACGCCCTTGGTTTCGGGGCCAAGGTTCAAGTCATGGGAAATCATCGGCAATGCAAAGGAAATCGTGGCGCGGTCAAGATAGTTGATCAGCGAAGCGGCAAAGAGCAGCCACACCACGGCCCATCGGCGCGCGTTTGAAACGCCAGCAGGCTCCGTCCCGGTATATTCAAAGTTCGTTTGAGTTGCGCCCAAGAAATTAACCAGCTCGGCCTTTTGTCAAAAGAGGCTCCGGCAGAATACCGCAATTCATGCAAAGGTCAAAGAGGAGATTTGATGGCAGGCAAGGCTAAAGGTGAGAGGGGTGAGAGGGCGGGCTCAGGCAAAAGGATACATGATCCACCCAAGAAGCAGAGCAATCCCCACAAAGCCAAGAAACACTTTGGCGCCGTAAATCACTTGGTCGTGCAGTTTCTCCTTGCTGAGGACCGCAAAGACCACCGAAACGAAGAAAGAGAACAGCACCAAGGCCGTGAAGTGTGAAATAACCATTCGTTCCCTCTTGCTGCAGGCGATGAGGAGGATGCAGGGCGCAACACCGACGCCCGCCTTTCATGGCTCTCTAAGGTTTTCTGCCCCCAGCAATGTCGTAAGCGTCCAGCACTGTCAGGACGTTCAGCATCCCTGCGGCAATCAAAAACGCCGTCCCGTAATCGGAGCAAACAAAGTAAGTGTCGCCTCCCCCGTATCCGAAAAAGGTCGCGGCCCGCATGGGCGCCCCCACCGCGAGTTCAGCAAAGTAGCCAAGCGAGTGAAGATATGAGCCTGATCCGAGGGAGAAATATTGGCCCTGCATGGCAATCCCCATCACGAACATGCCAACGATTGAAACAAACAGAATAAGGGCTCGCCACTTGCGGCCCAGCAGCAGGTGTCCCGATCCAGGGACAAGCCACGCCGCCAGACACAAACCAAACAAGTTACCGGAGGAGACTTGAGGGTGGGTGAGCTTGGCTGCCTCTTTCACCGGTCGCTCGCCTTCTTCTGCTACTTTCTTGGCCATAGGCAAGGTTTAGAGAATCCTGACGGACTTTGATCACAAAACACCAGCTTTTAAACATACCATATCCGCTAAATGCGCAGCAATAAACCCTTTCCGCGGGGCGCACGACATTAAAGTGGTAAGTGTCATGCAACCCTCCGGTTGGCGCGGCGTACCCAGAAGTCTTCAAACCGGCCGCTCAGCCGGTTACAAAGGAGGGCGAGGATGGCGTTGGCGCCGCGCAGCGTCCCGAACATTCCCGATCGTTTCAGACGGCTGCCGATCACGGTTTTGCAGCCGGCCTCGATGCCCCCCG
>JAJYHU010000375.1 GCA_021784615.1 Acidobacteriota bacterium
CGAGATTTGCTGGGCGAGGGATTTCGACAGCGTGGTTTGCAGCACTTTTTCCTGGGTTTCAAGCCGCTCCTTGTTCATCGCCACCATTTGGGTGCCGAAAAACCAGAGCGGCAGTACGCTGAGGGTCATCAGAATCAGCAGCAGAATGTATTGGATTTTCAGCCGACGGGGATGGGTTGGGCTCATCGCGCTTATCTCCGCACACCATTAGTAAACGTCGGGTTGAAAACGCCAAAACTTGAGAACGGGGATCGCAGATTACACAGATTATGCAGATTCGAAGGCGTTGTTACACGGCATCCGTCAGGGGCGCTTTGGGATCCGCAGGGTACACAGATGACCGAGATTCGATGACAGCGTGTCGTGCTATTGTCTTTCTCAGCGCCGAAGGGGGGATCACTACCGGTTTTGTAACAAGTTTGTAACCACACGGTAACCACAATTTCACTTGACAAACTACGAAATACGCAATAAAATCGAGCGCGTTGCACAGTTGATTTTTGGGTTTTTCCCGCGCGCTTTCGAGATTACGAGGGAGGCAAAAGTTACGCGGTCTAATTTGTCATAGCAAGCTCAATTCAAAATGGAGGAGGGAATGAGATGAGGAGAGTCGGCTTTAATCTCTTGCTGGCGGTGTGTACCATCTGGCTGATGTCTGGGGTGGCTTGGGCACAAGCCAGCGGGAGTTTCAGTTACAACGACCAAGGCGCCACGGAACATTGCGTCCTGGGCACCAACGGCTCAATCACGGGCGGGTATATCTGCCAGAACAATTGCACCACGACGGGGACCTCATGCACTTCCGATGCGGATTGCGGGCCTTCCGGATCGCTCTGCGACCCCAACACTAACGAGTGCGTAACTTGCACTAGCAACTCTCAGTCGGGAACCTGCGGAGGCAGCTTCGCCGCGGGGATCAAGGGGAACGGCGGCAACGGCAACATATTTGTGATCGAGCCTTCAGCCGTCATCGGCTTGCTCACGGATGTCAGTATAAACAAGATTACGCAAAGCAGTTCGGCGCTTGCTGGCGTGGACTTTACAGTCACCGCCACAGACGCCGCCGGCAACGCCGTTAGTCCAACGCCCGATTTCGCCGTCACCTACGACTCGCGCTACATCCAGATAAGCTCCAATCTGTTTAACGCGCTCACCAACTCATGCGTGGGAACCGCGACCGCAGGCGCTGGCTGCTACTTTAGCTTTAGCGAGAGCACTGTCTCGGCCCACAGCTTCCAGTGGCTGCTTCCCGAGGACGGCACCAGCGGCACCTATACGGTAACGGCCTCCTGGTCGCCCTCGCTCGGTAATTCTGGAATAAGCCAGGCTCTCACCTGTGTTGGGCCTGTGAACTTCACAATCCAACAGAACAAGGTCTACCACTTCAATAAAGTCAACGCGGGCATGACCACGGTCACGAAATAGCAGTAACTGCTCAGCCCCTCAGCCTCAGGCCCTGCGGGCCTGCGGCTGGGGTCGGCTTTACATGCTGCGCGATACCGTGGGAGAATAATCTTTAATCAGCAAGAATTGGCGCAGACTGCCGCTATCGCAGTCTGCGGCCTTTGCAGTCGAATTTGCGGCCAAAGGGTAAAATCCCCGAAAGGGAAGACTCTGGGCTGAAAATTCGTAACGGCCAATAAGGGGGAGAATTCAGGCATGTGTCGTTGGGCGCGTCGCTCTTGGCTTTTTGGTTTTGCACTTCTATTTTGTATGCCGGTCCACGCGGCTTCAGACCTCGCCACTGCCCGGCGCGCTTACAAGGACAAAGACTACGCCACGGCATTTAAGGTCCTGACCCCGCTCGTAAAGCAGGGGAACGCGGATGCGGAGGTGTTGCTGGGCCGCATGTACTTGATGGGCCATGGCGTTCTGAAGGACCAAGACGAGGCGTACAAGCTGTTTAAGATGGCCGCCGACCAAGGCAGCGCCGACGGCGAGTTCTTCCTCGGTTCCAAGGCCGTACTGAGCCACGTGGGCCTCGCCGAAGGACTAAGGTGGCTGCGGCTTTCCGCCGGTCAGGGGAACCAGGACGCGCAGTTGCTCTTGGGCCAAAACTACATGAGAGGGCTAGCTGGCTACCTGCCTCGCGATCCCGTGAAGGCCGAAATGTGGCTCACCTTGGCCGCCAAGGACAACCTCCCCTTTTACAAGATGCAGTTGGTTGACGCTGAACGGCAGATGAGCCCTGCCGACATCGCCAGGGGCAAGGCGCTGGCCGCAGCGTGGAAACCGCAGCACGGACTCAAGCCCACCGACAAGCCATAGAGGCGTCCCGCCGGCGGCCCTGTCGGCCCAGTCACCGGAACCGGCTTCCTTGAAAAGCTGCGGAACCATCTGGCGAGCATGATCAAAGGGAGATACACTAATACGATGCAAGCACGATACACAAAAACCGTCTACTACCTTATCCTCCTGCTTGCATGTTCGGCTTGGGGATTTGCCCGAAGCGGCCCCCGCAAACCGGGGCCAACTTGTGCCTGGCCCGGCGCAGTCAGCAAGGCCGACAGCGAACAGCCGATCGCCAACGTCGATGGCCATCCCATCTACAAGAGCGATCTTACGGGTCCGGCCGCCGCGCAGTTGCTTCAGGCCCGCCAGCAAGAGTACAAGGTTGAAAGTCAGGCCTTGGACGCCCTCATCCGCCAAAAGGTGGTCGAGGTCGAAGCGAAGAAGCAGGGGATGAGCGTCGAGCAGCTCTATCAGAAGGAAGTTGATTCCAAGATTCCTGAACCCTCGGACGACGAAGCCAAGGGCTATTATCTTGCGGTCAAGAGCCAGACGACCTTGCCCTTCAGCGCCGTTGAGCCGCAGGTCAAGCAGATGCTCAAGAACGCTGAAACCCAACAGGCTCGCGCCAAGTATGCGGATTCCTTGCGCGCCCAGGCCAACGTCGCCGTCTTTCTGCAGCCGCCCACCGTGGATCTCGGCGCCAACGATCCGGAGCGTGTTGAAGGTAACCCCCAAGCTCCTGTTACGATCGTGGAATTTGCCGATTTCCAGTGCCCGTTCTGCGGTCGGGTCGAGCCGACCCTCGCGGATCTCTTAAAGAAATACAACGGCAAAGTCAAGCTGGCCTTCCGCGACTTCCCGCTTGCAACGATTCACCCCTTTGCGGAGGGCGCCGCCGAGGCCGGCCGCTGCGCCGAAGCCCAAGGAAAGTTCTGGCCGATGCACGACGCCATGTACGCCAACCAGTCGAAGCTCAGCGAGGACGATTTGATCAAAACGGCCGCGAGCCTGGGAATAGATAGCTCCTCCTTTGCCGCCTGCTTGAAATCGGGCAAATATAAGGCTGCGATCCAGGCGGATGCGATGGCTGGGTCGCGGGCGGGGGTGACGGGCACGCCAGCTTTCTTTATCAACGGACGGTTCTTGAGCGGCGCGGTGCCCGAAGAGCAGTTTCAGCAAATCATAGATTCGGAGCTTGCGGTCTCTAAGGGCCGGAATGGCACGGTGGCGTCTCGCTGAGCGGGCCTTGTAGCGTGGGCTCCGGTGGGCCCGGCGAAAGCTCTGTGCCGCCCTATCCTGAAACGCCGCCCGCCTCGATCCTCAATTCAATGCGAATCGGTCGAAACCTATTTTTCGCTTTAGCTATCTCGCTCGTCACGATTGTCCCTGCGCGGGCAGATTGGCAAGCGGCCCAGCGCGCCTATGACAAGGATGACTACCGAACCGCGGCTGCCGAGTTGAAGCCGCTCGCCGAAAAAGGCAACGCGGACGCCGAAGCCCTTCTTGGTCTTATGTACGAATTTGGCCGGGGAGTGCCTCGGGACACGGCCAAGGCCCTCGCGTTGAGTAAGGCCGCCGCCGACCAAGGAAACGCCAGGGGGGAGCTTCAAGTCGGGACGATGTACATGAATGGTTGGGGCGTCCCAACGGATCGAGAGGTAGGATTGGGCTATTTAAAGCTCGCCGCCCACCAGGGCCTTCCGGAGGCTTGCTTTACACTTGGCATGGCTTACCTGAGCGGCATAGGCGGCGCTCCGGGCGATGTCGTTAAGGCTGATACGTGGCTGCGTGTGGCGGCGGCGCGCGGCGTGTCCTTTGCGGCCGGACAACTCCCCCAAGTGGAAGGCCGCATGACCCCCGACCAGATCGCCGAGGCAAAGTCCCTTGCCGAGGAGTGGGAGGCGGACCTTCCGCCCGTTCCTCGACCCGCAGAGAGGAAACAGTAATTGCTGGGATTCAATCTCGGGGAAACCGCGCCATTTTCCGGTAGGTCGCGCCCTGCGCGGCGAGCTTGCTCTCCCAGAGGAAGAATTCCGAGACTTCAAAGTCACCCAGAATGACATCGTCTTGCCCGGCAAGAAGTTCCTGAAGCTTCGGTTGCGGGCGGGGAACTTTGAATCGCGCAAGCGTCAGGTGAGGACTGAAGGCGCGATTTTCCGGACGAAAGCCCAGAGGGGTCAGTGCGCTCTCAACGCGTGCCGCAAGCTGGGCAAGTTCAGGAGGCGCATCAAGGCCCGCCCAGAAAACCTGCGGTCGCCGGGCATCCGGGAAAAAACCAAAACCTTTTGCGTGAACAGTGAAGGGTTCAAAACGTCCGATTTCGTCGAGCGACTTTCTTCCCTGCTCCACTTGCTCGTCCGGGATTTCACCCAGGAACTTCAAGGTCAAGTGGATCCCTTCGGGGCGCGTCCAGCGCGCATCCGCGGCCACGGCGCGAAATCGGGATTGTTCTTGGGCAAGCCTTTGGCGAAGTTCTTCCGGCAACTCGATGGCGATAAAAGCTCGCATAAAGTCAGGAGATCTCAGTGGCGCAAGCGACGCCGAAGCATTTCGAGAGCGAACTGAGAGGAAAGCAGGCGAACCCGTTCGCGGTCGCCAGGGAAGCGGAACTCTCGGACTTCCGTGCCGCGTTCGTCGGCGAGCCCGATAAATACCAGGCCCACCGGTTTTTCGGGCGTGCCTCCCGAGGGCCCGGCAATGCCCGTGATGCCGATGCCGACCGATGCGTTCGTGCGGAACCGGATTCCTTCCGCCAGCGCCTGCGCGACGGGCCGGGAGACGGCGCCGTGCTCTTCGATCAGCGTCGGTGGCACTCCCGCGAACTT